>JBBSIT010000288.1:0-5952 GCA_038231995.1 Acetobacterales bacterium
CCAGCGCACATCGTTTACGGCGTGGACTACCAGGGTATCTAATCCTGTTTGCTCCCCACGCTCTCGCGCCTCAGCGTCAGTCAAGGACCAGGTCGCCGCCTTCGCCACCGGTGTTCTTCCCAATATCTACGAATTTCACCTCTACACTGGGAATTCCACGACCCTCTTCCCCACTCCAGCCCAACCGTCCCAAGCGCCGTCCCCAGGTTGAGCCCAGGACTTTCACGCCTGACAAATCAAGCCGCCTACGCGCCCTTTACGCCCAGTCATTCCGAGCAACGCTAGCCCCCTTCGTATTACCGCGGCTGCTGGCACGAAGTTAGCCGGGGCTTCTTCTGCGGGTACCGTCATCATCGTCCCCGCCGAAAGGGCTTTACAATCCGAAGACCTTCTTCACCCACGCGGCATTGCTGGATCAGGCTTGCGCCCATTGTCCAATATTCCCCACTGCTGCCTCCCGTAGGAGTCTGGGCCGTGTCTCAGTCCCAGTGTGGCTGATCATCCTCTCAGACCAGCTACCGATCGTAGCCTTGGTAAGCCTTTACCCCACCAACTAGCTAATCGGACGCAGGCTCCTCCCCAGGCGACCTCCGACTTCCATCGGCGCCTTTGACCCACAGGTGTCATGCGGTATTAGCCGCAGTTTCCCACGGTTATCCCCCACCCAAGGACAGATCCCTACGCGATACTCACCCGTCCGCCACTGCCGATCCGAGAACCGACCGTGCGACTTGCATGTGTTAAGCATGCCGCCAGCGTTCGCTCTGAGCCAGGATCAAACTCTCAGGTTCATCGCCAAACCCAGCCCCACGCCCTCAAGCGCAAAGCCAAGCCCAGATCCGAACAAAACCCATGACCCCAGAACCAACCATCCCCCGCACAACTCACGCCATGCAGGGCCGAAAAACCTCACGAAACTACGCCAAACCTCAACTATCCAAAGATAGCGTTCTCCAAAGATAGCGTCAGCCAACGAACCATCGAGAGACCCCCCAAGGCCAGTCCAGGCCATAAGCCATCGCCCACATACCCCAACCAAACACACCCCAAAATGCCCCCAACCACCACGGAACCGTGCCGTTAAACACAAACCCGCAGCCATGGAACGCCGCCAACGTATCCCTTCCATATCAGATGTACTTTTCAATGAGCATCCCCTCGCGGGGCCAGGCAGCGCACTCGTCGCTGCCGGTGACGGGTATCTAGTCCTCGGCCACCCGCATGTCAACGACGTGACACCGTCGTTCCGCTTACCGCGCCGACAGCTCCATGTCGGCGGATTTCCGCCGTTCTCACGATCACATGCATCGAAAACGCGGCCGCATCAGCCCGCGGGGTCGCTGCATGCGGCACATGCTGTAAACGCATAACTCTGAGATTAAGCTGCTCCGGGCGCATATTCCTCCCGGAGCCGTCCTTTACGCAGCCTCGTTCAGCCGGCCGTTGATGATCAGCCCGTCCCGGTCGGCCGAGACATGCACCGTCTCCCCGTCCCTGATCGAGCCGTCGAGCAGGGCGCCGGCAAGCTGGTTCTGCAGGCTGCGCTGGATCACCCGCTTCAACGGACGCGCGCCATACATCGGGTCGTAGCCGGCCTCGCCCAGCCACTCGGTCGCGCGGTCATCCAGCTCAAGGGTGATGTGACGTTCCGCCAGCAGGTCCCTCAGGCGGGCGAGCTGCACGTCCACGATCGCGGCCATGTCGCTCCGCTGCAGCCGACGGAACAGCACGATCTCGTCCAGGCGGTTCAGGAATTCCGGCCGGAAATGCTCGCGCACCACCCGCATCACCTGCGCCTGCACGAGCGGCGTCAGGTCGCCGTCCGCCTGCTTCGCCATCACGTCACTGCCCAGGTTGCTGGTCAGCACGATAATGGTGTTGCGGAAATCGACCGTCCGCCCCTGCCCGTCCGTCAGCCGCCCATCGTCGAGCACCTGCAACAGCACGTTGAACACGTCCGGATGCGCCTTCTCGACCTCATCGAACAGGATCACCTGATACGGCCGGCGCCGCACCGCCTCCGTCAGAGCCCCGCCCTCGTCGTAGCCGACATAGCCCGGCGGCGCGCCGATCAGCCGACTCACCGCGTGCTTCTCCATGTACTCGCTCATGTCGATGCGGATCATCGCCCGGTCGTCGTCGAACAGGAACTCGGCCAGCGCCTTGGTCAGCTCGGTCTTGCCAACGCCGGTCGGCCCAAGGAACAGGAAGCTGCCGATCGGCCGGTTCGGGTCCTGCAGCCCAGCACGCGCCCGGCGTACCGCGTCGGCGACGGCGCGCAACGCGTCCTCCTGGCCGATAACCCGGCGGCGCAGCTCGTCCTCCATGCGCAGCAGCTTGCCACGCTCGCCCTCCAGCATCCGCTCCACCGGCACGCCGGTCCAGCGCGAGACGACGGCGGCGACCTGCTGCTCGTCCACCGCCTCGTTCACCAGCTTGCCCTCGGACTGGCCGTCGACGATCTGGCGCTCCAGGCCGGGGATGACGCCGTAGAGCAGCTCCGACGCCCGGGCCAGGTCGCCCCGGCGCTGCGCCATCTCCACCTCGTTGCGGGCGTGGTCCAGTTGCTCCTTCAGCTTCTGCGTGTCGGCGAGCTGACCCTTCTCGGCGCTCCAGGCGCCGGTCATGGCCCGGCTGCGCTCCTCGAGGTCGGCGAGTTCGCCTTGCAGCTTGCCGAGGCGGTCGCGCGACGCCGGGTCGTCCTCTCGACGCAGCGCCTCGCGCTCGATCTGCAACTGCATGATGCGGCGGTCGAGCTCATCCAGCTCCTCAGGCTTGCTGTCCACCTGCATGCGTAGGCGCGATCCGGCCTCGTCGATCAAGTCGATCGCCTTGTCCGGCAGGAAGCGGTCGGTGATGTAGCGGTTGGACAGGGTCGCGGCGGCGACTAGCGCGCCGTCGGTGATGCGCACGCCGTGGTGCAGCTCGTATTTGTCCTTGATGCCGCGCAGGATGCTGATGGTGTCATCGACACTCGGCTCGCCCACGAACACAGGCTGGAAGCGGCGCGCGAGGGCGGCGTCCTTCTCGACGTGCTTGCGATACTCGTCGAGCGTGGTGGCGCCGACGCAGTGCAGCGTGCCGCGGGCGAGCTCGGGCTTGAGCAGGTTCGAGGCGTCCATGGCGCCGTCCGCCTTGCCCGCGCCCACGAGGGTGTGCATCTCGTCGATGAACAGCACGATCTCGCCGTGCGCGCCCTCGATTTCCTTCAGCACCGCCTTGAGCCGCTCCTCGAACTCGCCGCGGAACTTGGCGCCGGCGATCAGGGCGCCGAGGTCGAGCGCCAGCAACTGCTTGCCGCGCAGCGCCTCGGGCACGTCGCCGTTGACGATGCGCGACGCCAGGCCCTCGACGATGGCGGTCTTGCCAACGCCGGGCTCGCCGATCAGAACGGGGTTGTTCTTGGTGCGTCGGGCGAGGACCTGGATGGTGCGGCGGATCTCCTCGTCGCGGCCGATCACCGGGTCGAGCTTGCCCTCGCGGGCGAGCGCGGTGACGTCGCGGGCGTATTTCTTCAGCGCGTCGAAGCCCGCCTCGGCGTTGGCGCTATCGACCTTGCGCCCCTTGCGGAGATCGGCGACGGCCTTGTCCAGCGCCTGCGGCGTCGCACCAGAGGTGCGCAGCGCGCGGGCGGCCGGGGTGTCGCTGCCGGCGAGGGCCAGCAACAGGCGGTCCTGCGCCACGTACTCGTCGCCGGCCTTCGCAGCCGCCTGCTGCGCAGCGTCCAGCACGCGGACCAGCTCGGGCGTGACCTGCGGCTGGCCGGCGCCGGCGCCCTGCACCTTCGGCAGCCGGGCGATCTCGGCGTCCACGGCCTGCTTGGCGGTCTGCGGGTTGCCGCCGGCGGCGCGGATCAGCCCGGCGGCCGCGCCCTCCTCATCGTCGAGCAGCGCTTTCAGCAGATGCTCGGGCGTCATCCGCTGGTGGAACTCGCGGATGGCGATGGTCTGCGCGGCCTGCAGGAAGCCGCGCGCGCGTTCGGTGAATTTCTCGATGTCCATGCTTCTCGTCCCTTCGAATCAGGCGACGGGTCCGCCGCGCCCCTAGAGCAGGCAACGCAGCGCGACCTTTCACCCTCTGAGGTGGTAAAAGCGCCGGGCCAACTCAAGAGGTTTCAGGTCCGATGCGGATCGAGCACATCTATCGCTATCCTGTGAAGGGTTTGACGCCCGAGGCGTTGGAGGAGGTCGAGGTCGAAGCGGGCGGCGCGCTGCCGTGGGACCGCGCCTTCGCCCTCGCGCAAGGGGACGCGCCGTTCGACCCGGCCCGGCCGGAATGGCTGCACAAGTCGAACTTCATGTGCCTGCTGCGCAACGCCCGCATCGCCCGGCTGCGCGCCGCGTTCGACCCGGCGCACCGGGTCCTTGCCATCCGTGCGCCGGACGGCGACGCCGTGATCGCCGACCCGACGACGCCGCAAGGGCGGGACCAGATCGGCGCGTTCCTCGTGGCCTATCTGGGCGAGGAGGCGCGGGGTGCGCCGCGGTTCCACCACGTGCCGAGCCACGTGTTCGGCGACTCGAGGCAGCCGACGGTCACGCTCATGAACCTGGCGACCGTGGCCGCGTTCGGGGCCGATATCGGGGCTGAGCGGGACCGCATGCGCTTCCGTGCCAACCTCTACTTCGCCGGCGCCGCGCCGTGGGGCGAGTTCGAGTGGGTGGGCCGCGAGCTGCAGGTCGGCACCGCGCGGCTGCGCGTGTTCAAGCGGACGATCCGCTGCGCCGCGACGCAGGTGAACCCCGCCACGGCCGAACGGGACGCCGACCCCGTGCGCGAGCTGCGGGACACGTATGGCCACGCCGAGCTGGGCGTGCACGCCGAGGTGGTCGAGGGCGGCCGGTTCGCGCTGGGAGACGCGATCGAGGTCCTACCCTAATCCTATTCGGCAGCGACGGAGGGGGCCTGTGCCGCGCCGCCGTCCACGGTGATCTCCACGGTCACGTCCAGGCCGGCGAAGTCCGCAGCGCAGCCCTCGTAGCCGCCGCCGACGGGGACGGCCTGCTCCGACGTGCGGGCGGTGCAGACGCGGATCAGGTTGCGGCCGGCGATCAGGCCGTTGGTGGGGTCGAACTCGACCCAGCCCGCGCCGGGCAGATAGACGGTGCACCAGGCATGCGTGGCGCCGCCGCCGACTACCAGCCCCTCGCGGTCCGTCAGGCGGTCGTCGTAGAGGTAGCCGCTGACGAAGCGGGCGGCCAGGCCCAGGGAGCGGACCGCCTCCATCATCAGGAGCGCGAAGTCCCGGCAGGCGCCGCGGCCGGTGCGCAATGTGACGAGGGGCGGGTTCGTGCCCTTCTTCTCGCGCATCTCATAGGCGAACTCCGACTTGATGGCCTGGGTCATGGCCACGAGCATGTCCATCGTCCGGGTCGGGCCGGAGGGGTTCAGGAAGCGGTGTGCCCAGGCGTCCACCACGCGGTCCCGGTCGGGGTAGTGGCGTTCCACGACGCGCGCCAGGTCCGGCGCCTCGTCGGTCGAGTAGCTGAACGGGTACGTCTCGGCCGCCGGGTCGAGCGGCAGGTCGAAGACGACGGGATAGTGGTCGATCTCGAGGGTGGAGACGATGCGCAGCAATCGCGTCTCAGCCTGGTTCCAGAAGAGATAGCAGATCGAGTTACCCAGCACGTCATGCGCCCACCGCGTGCGCGCCGGCGGCGGCGTCACGGCGAGGGTCGCGCTACGCAGCCGCAGGTCATGGCTGTCGCGCGGGCGCAGCATCAGCCGGTGCATCGTGGGCTGCACCGGCTGATGGTATCGGTACTCGGTCGTATGGACGACGCGGACGTGAGGCACGGAGGTGCCGATCAGAATACGCCGAAGATTTTCAGCAAGATAATGATCGGGATGGGAATCCCGATGAGCCAGAGAAGAATGCTGCGCATGGTGTCCTTGGGGTGTTGGCTGCCCGGTGGCAACGCGGCCCGGCCAGGGTGAGTTGCCTGGCACGGG
>JBBSIT010000289.1:0-5942 GCA_038231995.1 Acetobacterales bacterium
GCGGCCCCGAGGCGGCCGCCCCGCCGCCGCTCGCCGCGCGCCGGCAGGTGGCGGTGGCGGGCGGCGCCGCCCGCCGGGACGCCGTCGGCCGTTTCACCGACGCCGAGGCGATGGCCGCCGCCTTGGCGCTCGACTACGTGCGCACTGCCGGCGCCGGACGGCTGCCGCGGCTGTCCCACCCCGTGCCGGCCGGCGACGCCGGGCACATGCTGCTGGACGCGGCGACCCGGGCCAGCCTGGAGATCACCCGCGCGCGCGACGGCGGGACGGCGCACACCCTGCTGTCCTCCGTGCAGCGCACGCTCACCGCCGCGGGCGCCCGGCTGCTCGCGGAGTGGCTGGCAGCACCCCTGCTCGACCCCGCCGCCATCGCGGCGCGGCAGGATGGCTGGACCTGGCTACTGGCCGAGCCCGAGGCGCTCGCCACCGTGCGGGCCGCGTTGCGTGGCGCGCCGGACATCGTCCGCGCCCTCGGCCGCCTCTCGCTCGGCCGCGGCGCCCCGCGCGACCTCGGCGCCGTGCTGCAGGGCCTCGACGCCGCGCAGGCCGCGGCCGCCGCGTTGGACGGCGCGCCCGGCCTGCTGGCCGAGGCCCGCGCCGCACTCCGCCCCGACCCGGCGCTCGGCGCCCTGCTGCGACGCGCCCTTGCTGACCCGCTGCCGGCGCGGCTGGAGGATGGCGGCGTGGTCGCGGCTGGCTTCGATGGGGAGCTGGATGCGGAGCGGAGCCTGCGCGACGACAGCCGCCGGGTCGTGTCCTCGCTCACGCTGGACTACGCGCAGCGCTACGGCGTGGCGTCGCTGAAGATCAGGCACCACGCGCAGCTCGGCTACGTGATCGAGGCGCCCGCGGTCGCGGTCGAGAAACTGCAGGCGCACCCGGACCTGACCTTGCGCCAAGGCATGGCGAACGGCGCGCGCTTCACCACGCCGGAGCTGTCGGAGCTGGACCGCCGCATCGGCGAGGCGGCGGACCGGGCGGCCGCGCGGGAGCGGGCGGTGTTCGCCGAGCTGGTGCGCGCCGCACTCGCCGAGTCGGACGCGCTCGCCGCCTGTGCTGCGGCGTTAGCACTGCTCGACGCGCTGCAATCCGCCGCCCGGCTGGCCGAGGGCGGGCGCTGGCGCCGGCCCGTCGTCGCCGACGACGACGGCTTCTGCATCCGCGGCGGCCGCCATCCCGTCGTCGAGGCGGCCATCCAGGGTGCTGCCGCCTTCGTGCCCAACGACTGCGACCTCTCGCCTGCCCGGCGTGTGCTGCTGCTGACCGGGCCGAACATGGCGGGCAAGAGCACCTTCCTGCGGCAATGCGCGTTCATCGCCATCCTGGCGCAGGCCGGGCTGCCGGTGCCGGCGGAGGAGGCGCAAATAGGCGTGGTGGACCGCCTGTTCAGCCGGGTCGGCGCGGCCGACGACCTCGCGCTCGGGCGCAGCACTTTCATGGTCGAGATGCTGGAGACCGCCGCCATCCTGCACCAGGCCGGGCCGCGCTCGCTCGTCGTTGTGGACGAGATCGGCCGCGGCACCGGCACGCTCGATGGCCTGGCGATCGCCTGGGCGGTGCTGGAGGGGCTGCACGGCGGCAACCGCTGCCGGACCATTTTTGCCACGCATTTCCACGAGCTCGCCGGGCTGGCGGAGCACCTGCCGCGCATGCGCCCCCATACGATGCGGGTGAAGGAGTGGCGCGGGACGGTGGTGTTCCTGCACGAGGTGGCGGAGGGCGCGGCCGGGCGGAGCTGGGGCGTGCATGTGGCGGGGCTGGCGGGCGTGCCGGCGGCGACCGTGCGCCGGGCGGCAGGATTGCTGGCCATGCTGGAGAAAGGCGGGCGGGCGGGCTTCGGCGATCTCCCGCTGTTCGATTCGCTGCTTATATCCGCCGCGCCGCAGTCGTCGCCGGACCCGTTGCACGAAGCGCTCGCCGCTGTCGATCCCGACCGGCTGAGCCCGCGCGAGGCCCTGGAGGTGATCTACCGGTTGAAGGCGCTCGGTCCTATTGCCGAGGGCGATTCCAGGATAACATAATGGTGATGCTCGCGCCGCAACCCCTGCCCGACGAACCCGCCGCCGCGACGGCTCTCCTCGCGGGCGCACTGGCGCAGCTTCGCGCCGAGGCCGGCCCGGTGCCGCGCGACGCGGCGCTCGGCGCGTTCCGTCGCCACCTAACCCGCGTGCAGCACCACGTGCAGGAGGTATTCGAGGCGGGCAGCCTGAGCGGGCTGCAGGCCGGCCGCCTGCTTGGCCGGCTGACCGACGGCGTGATTTCGCAGCTTTTCGCCTACACGTTATCGGATGCCGTGCCGGGTGGGTCGGAGCCGCTGTCGGTTGCCGCGACGGGCGGATACGGGCGCGGCGTGCTGGCGCCGTTCAGCGACATCGACCTGCTGTTCATCACCGAGGACGCGCCGTCCGAACGGGCGCTCGCCGCCGTCGAGTTCGTGCTCTACTTTCTGTGGGATCTCGGCCTCAAGGTCGGGCACGCCACGCGCTCGGTGGACGAGTGCGTCGCCGAGGCACGGCGGGACCTCACCGTGCGCACGAGCATGATCGACGCGCGCCGGCTCGCGGGCGACGAGGCGCTGTTCGAGCGCTTTCGGGCGGAATTCCTCCGCTCCTGCGCCGAGGCCGGCGCCGGGGGGTTCATCGCGGGCAAGCAGGCCGAGCGGGATGCCCGGCACCGCCGCTACGGCGAGAGCCCGTTCCTGGTGGAGCCCAACATCAAGGAGGGCCGCAGCGGCCTGCGCGACTTGCAGACGCTCTACTGGATGTCGCGCTACGTGTTCGGCACCAAGGTCATGGGCGAGCTGGTCGGCCCCGACAGCCCCGGCGGCGGCCTGCTGACGGAGCAGGAGGCCAAGCACGCCAAACGCTCCTGGGACTTCCTGTGGACCGTGCGCTTCCACCTGCACTACGTCGCCGGGCGCGCGGAGGAGCGGCTGACCTTCGACCTGCAGCCCGTCGTCGGCGCGCGCATGGGATACACCCGCCACGGCCGGCAGGACGGGGTGGAGCGCTTCATGCGCCACTACTTCCTGACCGCGCGCGACGTGATCCGCCTCACGACGGTGCTGGAGCCGGCGATCGTGCGCGCGGCGCTCGGCCCGCCGGCGCTCGCAGCCGTGACGGACGCGGCGTTGCTGGAGCAGGGCTTCGTGCTGGCGGAGGGGAAGCTGCTGAGCGCGCCGGGCCGTGACTTCGAGCGGGAGCCGCTGGCGATGCTGCGCATCCTGCAGGTCGCGCGCGACCGGGACCTGGCGCTGCACCCGCTGGCGATGCGCGCGCTGATCCGCCACGAGCGCCAGGCCATCCGACTGCGCGGCCAGCCCATCGCTGCGGAGGTGTTCCTCGACCTTCTGTGCGGCCGCGACGCCGAGCACAACCGGGCCGATGGCGCGCGCTGGCTGTCCGTGCTGAACGAGAGCGGCTTCCTCGGCCGCTACATCCCGGACTGGGCGCGCATCGTCGGCCAGATGCAGTTCGACACCTACCACGTCTTCACCGTGGACGAGCACACGATCGAGGCGGTCCGCGTGCTGAACGCACTGGAGCGCGGCGAGCTGTCGGGCGTGGCGCCGGTGTCAAGTGGCCTGGTCGAGAACCTGCAGAGCCGCCGCGCGCTGTATGCCGCGACCCTGCTGCACGACATCGCCAAGGGCCGCGGCGGCGACCACTCCGAGCTGGGCGCCGAGCTCGCCACCGAGATCGGCCCGGCCATCGGGCTCTCCACCGAGGAGACCGAGACCGTGAGCTGGCTGGTTCTGCATCACCTGCTGCTCAGCCAGACCGCGTTCAAGCGCGATATCGACGACCCCAAGACCATCCTGGACCTGGCCGATACCATTCAATCACCCGAGCGGCTCAAGCTGCTGCTGGTGCTGACGGTGGCAGACATGCGCGCCGTGTCGGCCAAGGTGTGGAACGGCTGGAAGGCAACGTTGTTGCGTGAGCTGTATGCGCGAGTGGCGGACGTGCTGGCCGGCGGGCTCGCCACCACGGAGCGCGACGTGCGAGTGGCGCGCGCCAAGGAGATCGTGGCGGAGCTGCTGGTGGACTGGACGGCGGCGAAGCGCGAGTTCTTCCTCGGCCTCGGCTATCCCAGCTACTGGCTGAGCTTCGATCCCGAGACGCATGTGCGCCACGCCCGGCTGGTGCGCGACGCCGAGGCGCGCGGCGCGCCGCTCACCATCGACACCCAGCCGCTGCCGGCGCGCGCGGTGACGGAGGTGACGGTGTATACCGCCGACCACGCCGGGCTGTTCAGCCGCATCGCCGGAGCACTTGCGCTGGCCGGCGCCAGCATCGTGGATGCGCGCATCCACACGCTCACCAATGGCTGCGCGCTCGACACGTTCTGGATCCAGGACGCCGCCGGGGGCGCGTTCGACGCGCCGCACCGGCTGGCCCGACTGCACGTGCTGATCGAGCAGGCGCTGTCCGGCGCCATCCGGCTGGGCAGCGAGATACACAAGGCGTCCGAGGCCGTGCTGGGCCGGCGCATGCGCGCCATCCACGTCCCGCCGCGCGTCGTCGTCGATAACCGCGCGAGCAACACGTACACCGTGCTGGAGGTGAACGGCCGCGACCGGCCCGGCCTGCTGCACGACGTGACGGCGGCCATCAGCGAGCAGGGATTGCAGATCGCCTCGGCCCACGTGACGACCTACGGCGTGCGGGCGGTGGACGTGTTCTACGTGAAGGACGTGTTCGGCCTGAAGGTCGAGAACGAACGCAAGCTGGCCGGGCTGCGCGAGGTGCTGCTGGGGGCGCTCGGCAACGATGAGGAGGCCGAGCGTGCCGCGGCCCCGCTGCCCCGGCGCAAGCGCGAGGCTGCGGTTTAGGCCACGCTTATCTAGCGCCCGCTGACGATCCGCTCCACCAGTTGCTTCACGCTCGGGATGAAGCCGTTCGAGTAGAACGGGTCCTTGGCGAAGCGGTAGGCGTTGTGGCCGCTGAACATGAGCTGGTGCTCGATGTCCTCCGCCGTGCGGTCCTTGGAGCGGACGGATTGCAGCGTCTTCTGGATGCAGAAGCTGCGCGGGTCGGCCTTCTTGCCGTTGCTGAAGTCCGACTCGTGCTGGCTCCAGTTGCTGAAGCGGCACTGGCTCAGGCAGCCCATGCAGTCCACCTGGTCGAAGGTGATCTTGGCGGCGCGCTCGGGGCTGACGAAGATGAGCGTGCTGTCCGGCGTGCGCAGCGCCTCGGTGAAGCCGGCCTTGACCCAGCCCTCGACGTGGAACAGGTCCTGCGCCGTGAAATAGACCAGGCGCTTGCGCGGGCCGATGCCGTAGGCGGCTGTGTGCTCGCCGACGGGCTCGGTGGTGTAGGCGACCTGACGCTCGCTGCGTTCGCGCAGCTCCTGGATGAACTCGTTGTTCACGGCGCTGCTGTAGAACCCGGTGGGGCTGAACTTGTTCAGGAAGACGTCGCCCTCCTTCAGCGTCAGCAGGCGCTGCTTCCACGCCTCGCTGATCGGGCTCTCCTGCGTCAGCAGCGGACGGGTGCCGAACTGGAACGCGATCGGCCCCAGCTCGGGGTTGTCGATCCAGTCCTCCCATTCCTCCAGCCACCAGACGCCGCCGGCCATGATGATCGGCGTGTCGTCCAGGCCGAACTGGCGCATCTGCTGGCGCAGCGCGAGCACGCGAGGGTAGGGGTCCTCGGGCCGCGCCGGGTCCTCGCCGTTGGACAGGCCGTTATGCCCGCCGGCGAGCCACGGGTCCTCATAGACGACGCCGCCCAGAAAGGTGGCCGCCTTGGAGTAGGCGCGCTTCCACAGCGCGTTGAACGCGCGCGCGGACGACACGATGGGGTAGTAGTGCACCCCGAACCGTGCGGCGATATCGGACAGGCGGTAGGGCATGCCGGCGCCGCAGGTGATGCCGTTGATCAAGCCCTTCGCGCCCTCGAGCACGCCGGTGATGACGCGCTCCGCTCCGCCCATCTCCC
>JBBSIT010000290.1:0-5940 GCA_038231995.1 Acetobacterales bacterium
ATCGGGGCCGCGGACAGCAGGGACTGGGTATAGGGGTGCAAGGGCTGGCGATAGAGCGTCGCCTTGTCGCTCTCCTCGACGATGCGGCCGAGATACATCACCGCGACCCGGTCGGAGATATGGCGCACGACCGACAGGTCATGCGCGATGAACAGGTAGGCCAGGTTCAGCTCCGCCTGCAGGTCCTGCAGCAGGTTGACGATCTGCGCCTGGATCGAGACATCGAGTGCCGCGACCGGCTCGTCCAGGATCAGCAGCCGGGGCTGCAGCGCGAGCGCCCGAGCGATGCTGATGCGCTGCTTCTGCCCGCCCGAGAACTCGCGCGGGGTGCGTCCCATGAACGTGGGGGACAGGCCCACGCGCTCCAGCAGCCCGGCGACCCGCGCGGTGCCGCCCAGCTCGTCGTACACGCCGTGAATGCGCATCGGCTCCGCCACGATCTCGCCGACGGTGAGCACGGGATTGAGCGACGAGTAAGGGTCCTGGAACACGTACTGCATGTGCCGCCGGGCCTGGCGCAGGCCTTGGCGGGACAGGGTGGCGATGTCCCGGCCCTCGACCAGCACCCGCCCGCCGGTCGGCTTGATGAGGCCCATGATCGCCTGGCCGGTGGTGGTCGTGCCGCACCCGGACTCGCCGACGAGACCGAGGGTCTCACCGGCACGGACGATGAGATCGACGCCGTCGACTGCCCTCACCGCGCCGGTCCGCCATCTGAGCGGCCCGGTCCTGAGCGGGAAATGGACCTGCAGTCCATCCACCACCAGCAGCGGCGCGTCCGTCCGGCGCCCTGGAACCGTGCGCGGCCGGGCATTCCGTCGCGGAGAGGGTGGCGATACTGCGACCTCCTCCGCGAAATGGCTGGCCGCGAGCCGGCCCTCATCGACGGGCCGGGGCTGCGGATCGTCGCGGGTGCAGTTCGGCCGCCCGCGGCTCGCGGCGCAGCGCGGATGGAACGCGCAGCCCGGCGGCCGGCTGGCCGGCGTCGGCGGCTGTCCCGGGATCGGATCGAGCCGCGCGTCGCCATCGACGCGCGGCATGCTGCGCAGCAACGCCAGGGTGTAGGGATGGCGCGGGCGCGCGAAAATGTCCTCCACCGGCCCTGACTCGACGATGCGCCCGGCATACATCACCAGCACGCGATGCGCGACCTCGGCCACCACGCCCAGGTCGTGCGTGATCAGGATCGCCGCCGCCCCCGTCTCGGCTTGCCGCCGGGCCAGCATCGCCAGCACCTGCGCCTGGACCGTGACGTCGAGCGCCGTCGTCGGCTCGTCGGCGATGATCAGCCGGGGGCGTCCGGCCATGGCCATGGCGATGACGGCGCGCTGGCGCATGCCGCCGGAGAACTGGTGCGGATACTGCCCGGCGCGCCCGGCCGGGTCAGGCATCTCGACCTCCCGCAGCAGCTCGACCGCCCTTGGCCGGGCCTCGGCCGCGGTGATGCGCCCGTGGGCCACTTGGCCTTCGGCGATCTGGCGGCCGATCGGCAGCACCGGGTTCAGCGTGGTCGTCGGGTCCTGGAAGATGAAGCCCACATCCTGCCCGCGCATGCGCCGCAGCGTCTCGGCGTCGGCCCGCGCGACGTCGGTCTCGCCGAGCACGATGGACCCGCGCACGGCCGCGGTCGCCGGCAGCAGGCCGCAGATCGCGAGGGCGGCGACGCTCTTGCCCGATCCGGACTCGCCGACGATGCACAGCACCTCGTTCGGATAGACGTCGAAGTCGATCCCGCGCACCGCGGCCACGGGCCCGGCCGTCCCTGGGAAGGAGACGGCCAGGCCACGGACGGACAGCACGGGCAGGCGGGCATCCGGGCGCTTCACTGCCCTCGTGCCCGCCTCGGTCAAGGCTTGAAGCCGACCGTGCGGAGCACGAGCATGTTGTCGATATCCTTGGTGAACCCGCCCACGTTCTTCGCCGCGACGATCAGGGCGCTGTCATACGTGTTGGTCGGGATGCCGAAGGCGGACTCGACCAGCACCTGGTTCAAGTTCTCGTACGCGGCCTTCACGTCGGCGCCCGACGCGTTGTTCACCCGCTCGATCGCCGCGGTATAGGCCGGGAACGGGTGCGGCGAGCCGAGGACGGGGTTGTTGGCCGTCCGGTAGATGCTGTTGGTGGCCAGCCGCGACGGGAACTTCTGGATATTGCCGATCGCGCCGAAGATCGCGTCGAACTTGCCGCCGAGCATGGAATCCGTGAAGTCCGCGCCCTGCCGCATGTCGAGCTCGACCTTGATCCCGGCGCGCGCCAGCGTGGACTGCACGAGCTGGCTTATGACGACCGCGGACTCATCCCCCGCGTTCACCAGCAGCCGCCAATTGCTCATCTCCGCAGGCGTCAGTCCGGATTCCGCCAGCAGCGCGCGCGCCTTGTCGAGGTTGAAGGCGTAGCGGTCGTTGTACGACTTGTCGTAGGCCGGGCTCGCCGGCGCCCATGGGAGCGCCACCGGCTCACCGAGCCCGGCGTAGCCCAGTCGCAGGATGCTCGCACGGTCCAGCATGTAGTTGAAGGCCTGGCGGAACTTCTCGTTGCGGAACGGGCCGCGGGTGGCGTTGATGCGGAACACCTGGACCAGCGGACCCAGCCCCTGGATGAGCTGGTAGCCGGCATTGCGTAGCCGGACCGCGCTGCGGGAGCTGCCGCCGTACACGAGATCGACCGACCCCGATTCCAATGCCGCGGTGGCGGCTGCGTCCTCGCTGAAGATCGTCAGCACGGCCTCCTTGGAGACGGGCTCGCCCGCGCGCCAGTATTTCGGGTTGGCGACGAGGCGTATGCGCTGGCCCACGAGGCGTTCCGCCACCAAGTAGGCGCCGGTGCCGGCCGGCTTGGTCTCGACGGTATCGATGCCGGCCGGGTCGATCACCGAGATGAACTGCAGCAGGTCGGTGATCTGCCGCTCGGGCGCCGGGCCGTTGAAGTTCAGGCGGATAGTGGCGTCGTCGATGACGGTCCAGTCCTTCACGAAGGACATCGTCGCGTAGACGTTCTTGCCGCGCTGCGGGTCGGCGGCCTTCTTCAGAGTGGCGGCCACGGCCTCCGCGGTGAGGGGGGCGCCGCTGTGGAACGTGACGCCCTGCCGCAAGGTCAGCGTCACCGAACTGCTGTCGGGCGCGATGGTCCAGGCGGTGGCGAGGCTCGGGATCGCCTGCCCCTCGTGTGTGTACTCGAGCAGGCTGTCGTACAGGTTTTTGATCAGCGGGAAGTTGATGGTCAGGAACGATTGCGGGTCGTAGTTGCTGATCTCGGCCAGGATCGCGACGCGGACCAGTCCCGGCCTGAGCTCCTGCGCCCGGCCCGTGCCCGCCGTGCAGGCGAGGGCGGCCGCGAGCAGCGCACCCATCCATCGAGATCGACGAAGCCTCTGCCGTTCCATCGGGAGCCCTTTCGTTGAAGCCAAACCGTTACGCGGTTGCGTTCCGCCAGTCCGAGACCCTGTCGAGCGGATAGAGGGGACGCGGGATGCGCCGCCACGGCAGGGTGAAAACGTCCGACTGCCCCGGACCCGGCGTGTCCACACGGATCACCTGGGAGGTGATCGGCGCGAAATACTGGAAGTTGGACGCGGTCTTCAGCACCGCCATCTTGAAGCGCTTCGGCTCGATGCCGAAGGCGCGGTAGGCGGCCGGGTGATTGCCGGCCACCCCGCGCAGCTCGCTGATCAGCATCGTCGCCGGGCCGACCTCGAACACCGCCGTCCGGCCCATGTCGATCCTGCCGTGGCGGTCGTCGGCCAGGTCGATCCGGCCGTCGGCGATCCGGCGGACGGTCCCGGTGACCGTGAGGGGCTCGAAGAACCCGGTCGCCTGGCCGCCCAGCGGCAGCGTGACCTCCGCGCCCTCGCCGGCCTCCGCGAGCCGAGCCACGGCTTCGGGTGAGATCAGCGGGACGAGCGCCGTGCTGCGGATGCCAAGCCGCAGGATCGACCGCAGGATCAGGTTGCTGTCGCCGGCGGCGCCGCCGAACACCGTGTCCCCGGTGTCGCTCAGCACGACCACGCCCGCCTTCGCCCGGTCGGCCGCCATCACCGCGTCGTCGATCGGCACGGCCTCCCTTACCTGGAACGCGTCGCGTAGCGACCAGGCGAGGTCCGCCAGCTCGTCGGCCAGCGCCTCGGCCAGGGCCTGGTCGCCGTCAGTCACCACGATGGTCGCCCACCCGCCCTCGGCCACATCCAGCCAGGGCTGCATCGGGTAGTTCGACGCCTGCAGCACGCGGGGATCGGCCTCCATGGCGCGAGCGCGGTCGAACCAGGCCTTCATCGGACCCTGCGACGTCAGGAACTGCTCCTGGTGGGACAGCAGGGGAATCTTGCGCCAGGCCGTCACCGGCTTCACGTTGCCGGCGACGATGCGGATCAGCAGCTCGGTGCCGATCCGGCCAGTGTCGAACGGGTCGTGCGGCTGCGTGCGGTGGCCGACGATCGCCGTGCAGCTCTCGATCATCTTGCGAGTGATGTTCGCGTGGTGGTCGAGCCCCAGGACGATCGGCACGTCCGGGCCGAGGATTGATCGGCAGAGCGCCGCCTGCTCGCCCTCGACATCGTCGATGCCCTCGGTCGCGCAGGCGCCGTGGAGCTGCAGGGCCAGCCCGTCGATCGGGCCGGCAGCCAGGAGGCCCGTTCGGATCTTGTTGGCGAAATAGTCGAACGCGTGCCGGGTGATCCGGCCGCCGGCGGAGGACCAGCCCCGGATGACCGGGACCGTCTCGATGTCGGGCCGCGACGCGGCGGCGTCCAGATGGCCGCCGACCTGGCCGACCCCGCGGAGCGTGCGCACGATCTCGGCGCCCTCGAAAATGCCGAACGCCTCGAAGTCGCGCAGCGTGGTGGGCACCGGGTTGAAGTCGTTCGTCTCCTGCGTGACGTGGATCAAGGCGAGCCGCATCAGCTAGCACTCCTCCGCGGCGTCCGCGACGGCCGCCAGCGTCTCGTCGATGATCGCCTCGTCATGGGCGGCCGACAGGAACCACGCGCCGCGCTCCAGCACGCGCATCCGTCGCTTCAGCAGCGCGCCACAGAAGCGGACGTAGCGGGCGCGGTCCAGCCGCATGAGGTCGCGGTAGGTACGAGCCGGCTCAGTCAGCCCAAAGGCGACGTGGAAGATCTGCGGGAAGCCGCTGACGACGGCCGGGATGCCCGCCTCCGCCAGCCTGGCTGCGATGCCGTCCATCAGGCGCCGTCCCAGCGGCGCGATCCGCTCGATGACGCGCCCGTCCGCCAGCGCCCGCATCGTGGCGATGGCCGCCGCCATGCTGACGGGCTGCGCGTTGTAGGTGCCGCCATGCACGGCGCCCCCGGTGACGAACAGGTCCAGCAGGTCCGCCCGGCCGGCGACGGCGGCGACGGGGAAGCCGTTGGCGAGGCACTTGCCGAAGGTCGCGAGGTCCGGCACGACGCCCATCACCTGCTGCGCCCCGCCCGGCGCCACGCGGAACCCGGTGATGACCTCGTCGAACACCAGGATCGTGCCGGTGCGCGTGCAGGCGTCGCGCACGCCCTGCAGGTAGCCGTCGCCCGGCAGGATGGCGCCGGCGTTGCACATCGCCGGCTCCATGATCACCGCCGCCACGTCGCCAGCCGCGAGCCGCGCCTCGACGGCGGCGAGGTCGTTCCAGCCGAGCACCTCGACGTTGCCCCACGCTGTCTCGTCCTGCCCGGCGCTGCCGGGGTTGCGGTTGGGGCGGGCTGCGTCCCCGGCGTTGGCGGGGGTCGCCGCGACGGAGACGAGGACGCTGTCGAACCAGCCGTGGTAGTGGCCCTCGAACTTGATAACCGTCTTGCGGCCGGTCGCCGCCCGGGCGAGCCGAAGCGCTGCCTGCACCGCCTCGGAGCCCGAGCTGGCGAACCGCAGCTTCTCCGCGCACGGCACCATCTCGCAGAACAGCTCCGCGGCCTCGGCCTCCAACTGGCTCTGCGCGCCGTAGAGGATGCCC
>JBBSIT010000291.1:0-5929 GCA_038231995.1 Acetobacterales bacterium
GGCCAGCATCAGGGCGAGCGCCCGGATGTAATAGACGTGCAACGGGACCAGGGTGCTGTTGAAGCCGGGCAGGCCCAGCAGGGTGTCGAGGTGCTGCGCGTTGGTGACCTCGATGTAGCGCAGGTTGCTGCGATCCCCTTCTTCGGCCCGGTTGAGGCCGAGATAGGCGCGCGACGTGAAGTTCGGCGGCAGGATGTTGTCGCCGCGGCCGGTGACGATCAGCGTCGGGATGCCGTTCAGGTCGCCGTTGGCGCGGATCTGGCTGATGCCCCGCTCGATCCGCCGGGCCTGCGCTTCCATCGTGCGGCTGAGCGGCGCCCCGGTCACCGCGTCCCGCCCGAGGGCGAGCGAGCGCAGGCAGAGCGCGCCGCGCAGGTCCTGATCGGGGGTGGAGTTGCGGTCCTCCTTCGGGCCGCCGGGTGCTGCGTTGTTGACCAGGTTGACGCCGCTGGTGGGCGGGATGCCGTTGCTCGTGGCGAACAGGGCGGCCTCGGCGGCGGCGGCGAGCGGGATCGGGGCGAAGGAGGGGGCGGCGGCGGTGGCGGCGAAGCTGTAGCCGCATACGTTGTCCGCGACGCTGAACCGGCCGTAGGCGTTGGCGTAGGTCACCGAGATCGACTGCGGGACGTAGAGGAACCAGAGCGCCGGCTGCGTCGTGTTCTGCTCGGGCAGGATGCCGAAGTCGTTGAGGATGGCCTGCGCCTCCTTGGCCCGGTCGGCGGTGGTCGTCAGGCGCAGCAGCCCGGCGCCGTACAGCGAGGCGCAGCGGTCCGCACTCGGGGCGAGGTTCAGCGGCGCCGCGGCGAGCACAGGGCTGGCGGCCGCGCAGCCCTCGTAGACGTTCCGCAACGTGATGTAGTCGAACAAGGTGCGGCTGTGGCGGACGACCGGCGGCCGGCCGGCCTGGTTGATCGTGAAGCTCGGGTCATAGACCGGGTTGACGTTCGGCTCGCCGACCGCGATGCCGTCGATCAGCCGCCCGCGGTCCCGCTCGGCCGCGAGCAGCGACGCCCCGCCGCCGTTCGACACGCTGGAGGCGATCACCAGCGTGTTGCGCTTGCTGATGCGCGCGTCCGGGAATTTCTCGTCCAGCACGGAGAGCGCGAAGCGGATGGACTGCAGCACGTAGCGGCCCCAGTCGCCTTCCGGGTTCACCTGGGAGTGCGCCTGCTTGAACGCGAAGCGGTTCGGGGTGGCGGCGTTGAACGCCGCGCGCTCCTGGTCCGAGAGGTCGGCGGTGAACTGCGAGCGGCGCCGCGCCTGGTCGGCCGGTGCCGGTTCCCCGCGCAGAAGCGTGACCTGCGCCCGCATAAGGTCGTCGAACCCCGTGCCGGTCCCCTTGTCGGTGTAGGCGACGGCGCAGCGGTTCTTGAGGCCCCACTCGCCGGCGGTGGCGATCGCGCCATAGACGCCGCGCGAACCGGAGGAGGGTGCTGTGACGATGCAGCTCCGGGCCGGGTCGAAGTCGTCGGGGATCTGCACCATCAGCGTGATGCGCGACCCGTCGGGCTGCTCGGCGTAGGCCAGGACCTCCTCGCCGGCGATCTTGCCCTCGCCGGCCGTGACGGTCCCGTCTGCGGTCACGTTGGGGCCATAGAAGGTGCCGAAGCCGCCGGCGGGACTCACGTCGATGAGCGCCTGGTAATTGACGAAGATGGCCCGGCGGCGCAGCTCCTCCGCCGTCGGGTTCAGCGGGTCGGCGAAGCCCGGGGCGATGGCGCCCGCCTGCAGGCCGGACTTGCCCAGCCCGGCGGTCAGCAGGTCGTTGCTGGCGCCGTCGTAATGGGTCCGGACGACCTGTCCCTGGATGAAGGCCGGGTCGTCGTTGGCGCCCTGGGCGGCGGCCTGGTGACAGGCGACCCAGGACACAGCCGACGCGATGCAGGCCAGCAGACGGTGCGACGCACGCGGCATTCGATCCCTCCCAAACGATCCGGCTCTCGGTCGGCCGGTGCTTGGACGGGATGATACTGAGCGTATGAGTCAAGTCAAATGCCCGGGCACCGCCGGCGGGGGCATCCGGACCAGCTCGGCTCCGGAACGGCTTGGCAACCGGAGCAGGCCGCCGCTAAGCTCCCGGCACACGCCACACCGGACACAGGGCACTCGGCCATGACTCGCGTCCTCGCCTTCACCTTCCTTCTCGCCCTCGCCGCCTGCGAGAGCCGCCAGCCCGCGACCGAGGCCGGAGCCGCCGTCGATCGGGCTGGCACCCGCACCGGCCAGGCGGTCGATCGTGCCGCCAACGCGACCGGTGCGGCCCTCGAGCGCTCGGGGGAGTGGGTGCGCGACCGGACCAGGTAGGGGCGCGGCAGGACTCGGCGCGCCGGTCGGCGCCAGGCGGCCTGGGCTGCACGGAGGTGAACGCGGCGCACGGTGCATAGAAATCCTCCCGCGGCGATGTCGCCGCGGGAGGACCGAGATAGCAACAGCGTCCAGCTGGCTGGCGACCCTCTAGGATCGCCAGCCGCCCGCGTCAGCCTTGCTCGGCGTCCGGCGCCGCCTGCAGCGCCAGGAACGAGGTGCGTCCGTCGCGCACCACGCGCAGGGCGACGGCGCCCTTGTTCGCCTGCTCGGCCGCCTTGATCGCCTTGACCGCCGCCTTCGGGTTGGCGACGTCGCGGTTCTGCACGCCGACGATGACGTCGCCGGGCCGCAGCCCGGCCTTGTCGGCGGCGCTGTCGGGCCGCACCACCGCGACCACGGCGCCGCGCTCGCCCTCATCGGCCGGCGTCAGGGCCAGGCCGAGCGGGCCGCCGTCCCTGCTGGCGTTCTCGGCCTGCGCGCTACGACCTCCTGCTGGCGCGTCCTTGTCCTGCAGCTCCGCGAGCTTGGCGCGCAGCGTCTCGCTGCTGCCGCCGCGCTGCACGGTCAGCACGGCCTCGTCGCCCGGGTTGATCCCGGCAATGGTGCGGGCGAGGTCGCGCGGGGTCTGCACCGCCTTGTCCCCCACGGCCGTGATGACGTCGCCGGGCTTCAGGCCGGCGCGCGATGCCGGGCTGTCCTCGGTCACTTCGGCCACGAGCGCGCCATCGGTCTTCTTCAGGCCGAGCGCCTTGGCCATCGGCGCCGTGACGGGCTGGGTCGAGGCGCCGAGGAAGCCGCGCTCGACATGGCCGTTGGCCTCAAGCTGCGTGGTGACCTGCTTCACCAGGTTCGACGGGATGGCGAAGCCGATGCCGACCGAGCCGCCGGTCGGGCTGAAGATGGCGGTGTTGACGCCGATTACCGTGCCGTCCTGGGCGAACAGCGGCCCGCCGGAGTTGCCGCGGTTGATCGCCGCATCGACCTGCAGGAAGTCGTCATACGGCCCGGCGCCGATCGCCCGCCCGCGGGCCGACACGATGCCCGTGGTCACGGTGCCGCCGAGGCCGAACGGGTTGCCGACCGCCACGACCCAGTCACCGACGCGGGCCTTGTCGGAGTCGCCGAGGGCGAGATGGGGCAGCGGGCCGTCTGCCTCGACCTTGAGCACGGCGAGATCGGTGCGCGCGTCGCGGCCGACGATGCGGGCCGGAAGCTCGCGCCCGTCATCGAGCGTGACCATCACCTTCGAGGCGCCGTCCACGACGTGGTTGTTCGTGACGATCTGCCCGTCCGCGGACACGATGAAGCCCGAGCCGAGCGCCTGGGCGGGACGCTTCTGCTCGCCCTGCCGGCCGGAGTACTGCTTGAACATGCGGTCCTGCGGCGAGCCCGGCGGGAACGGGGAGGCCTGCTCCTGCGCGACGCGCTCGGTGGCCGCGATGGTGACGACGGCTGGGCGCACGCGGGCGGCCAGGTCCGCGAAGCTCGGCAGCAACGCCTGGGGCGCTGCGGGCGCTACTGCGATGGGCGCCGTTGGCGCCACGGCGATGGGCGGCGTGGCCTGCTCGGCAACGGCCGGCCAGCCGACGGCGCCGGCTGCGAGCGCGGTGCCGGCGAGCAGGGCTGCGGCGAGAGTGAGACGACGGCGTGGTGCTGGTGCGGTCATCGGGAGATCCTCTGCTGAACCGGAGGGACTCCCCCGGCGACAGGGCGCATTATGCCGATCGCGGCTGGAGGGACCGGGGAGGCCGCATTACGAAAATGTCAGGATTGGGCACCCCGCAGGTCCACCGTCGCGCGCAGCCCCTGCCCGTCCGGGCTCGCGGCGTCGAGCCGAAGGGTCCCGCCGTGCAGCGTCGCCGCCGCGGCCACCAGGGCGAGCCCCAGCCCGGTGCCCGGCGTGGACCGGCTCCGGTCCAGCCGGTAGAAGCGCCGCACGACCGGCTCACGCTCCTCGGGCGGGATGCCCGGCCCGTCATCGGCCACCTCCAGCACCGGCCCGGCGCGCAGCGCCACGCGGATGTGCGGACCGCCATGCCCGATCGCGTTGTCGAGCAGGTTGGCGATCATCTGGCGGAGCAGCGCCGGGTCGCCGGGCAGGTGCACGCCCGCGGCCACGTCCGCGGTGACGGACCGCCCGGCCTCCTCCACGGCGGGGGCATAGAGCTCGGCCATCCCTGTGACCAGCGCCGAGAGGTCCACGTCCTCGAACGCGGCCCGGCCGGCGCCCGACTCCGCCCGCGCGATCCGCAGCAGCCCGGAGAACGCGGCGAGCACCTGGTCCAGCTCGGCCGCCGCCGCTTCCAGCGTGGCCGCGTCCGCGACCGCCTCCCGCGGCCGGGCCAGCGCCGCCTCGAGCCCTTGGCGCAGGCGCGAGAGCGGGCTGCGAAGGTCGTGGGCGATGTCGTCCGTGACCTGGCGCTGCGCCGCGACCAGGGCGTCGATGCGCGCGAGCATGGCGTTGATGGTGCCAACGAGACGGTCGAACTCGTCGCCGCGCCCGCTCTCCGGCAGCCGCCGCGACAATTCGCCGGCCACCACGGCGCGGGCCGCGGCCGATACGCCCGCGAGCCGCCGCTCCAGCCCACGCGCGGCGATGAAGCCGGCGACCAGTGCGACCAGTGCGGCCGCCAGCGCCGCCAGGGGTGACGTCCAGGCCAGCGCGGCTGCGGCCTGCTGCACGGGGGCGAGGTCGGTCGCGACGACCAGGTCGAAGCCGCCGGGCAGGATGGCGCCGAGCGCGCGCCTTGCTGGGTTGCCGCCACTCTCGGGCAGCGTGGCGAAGCCCTGAAGCGCGAGCGGGACGTCCTGCAGGCGGCCGGCCACGATCCGTCCGTCGCCTGATTGCAGCAGCACCAGCAGCGGACCGCGGCGCCGGGAGTAGGTCTCGACCGCGGTGGCGAGGCCGGCCAGCCCGAAGGTCTCGTACTCGCGCAGCAGCTCCTGGGCCTCGGCGGCGAGGATGATGTCGAGCTGCTGGCGCAACGCCCGCTCCGCGTTAAGCCAGCCCCAGGCGGAGCCGAGCAGGGAGACGGCCAGCATCGCAGCGGCGGCCAGCAGCGCCGTGCGGAGCGCGAAGCTGCGGCGCCAGGCCGGCACGCGGGCAGTCAGGCCAAAGGTCCGGGCGCGTCGAGCGCGTATCCCGCGCCGCGGACCGTTCGGATCATCGGCGCCTCGCGCTCCCCCTCGATCTTGCGACGCAGGCGGCTGACATGGACATCCACCACGTTCGTCGTCGGATCGAACGACAGGTCCCACACCTTCTCCAGCAGCATGGTCCGCGTCAGCACCTCGCCGGGGTGGCGCATCATGTATTCGAGCAGGCGGAACTCGGTCGGCAGCAACTCCACCGTGCGCGCGCCCCGGGCGACGACCCGGCGGATCAGGTCCATGCGCAAATCCCCGACCGCGAGCCCCGCCTGGTCCGCGCCAGCTGTGGCCGGGCGCCGCGCCAGGGCACGGATGCGGGCGCGCAGCTCGGCGAAGGCGAACGGCTTGGCCAGGTAGTCGTCGGCGCCGGCCTCCAGCCCCACGCCGCGCCGCGCCACCTCGCCCAGCGCCGCCAGCACCAGCACCGGCGTGCGCACGCCGGATGCCCGCAGCGCCCGCACGATGGAGAGCC
>JBBSIT010000292.1:0-5899 GCA_038231995.1 Acetobacterales bacterium
AGGATACCGGCCAGATCACCATCTTGTAGCCCATCGCCTCGAACTCGGCGGCGGTGAAGAACGGCGTGCGGCCGAACTCGGTCATGTTGGCGAGCAGCGGTATGCCGGGCACGCGCCGGGCGAACTCGCGGAACATCTCGGCGGAGTGCAGCGCCTCGGGGAAGATCGCGTCGGCGCCCGCTTCGACATACATCTTGGCGCGGGCGACGGCGCCGTCCATGCCCTCGCTCGCCGCGGCGTCGGTGCGGGCCATGATGAACAGATGGCGCCGGGCGCGGGCGGCGGCGGCGACCTTGGCCGCCATGTCGCGCGCGTCGGCGAGCTTCTTGTCGTTGAGATGGCCGCATTTCTTGGGCAGCAACTGGTCCTCGATATGCACGGCCGCCGCTCCCGCATCCTCGAAGCAGCGCACCATGTTCATCACGTTCAGCGCCTCGCCGTAGCCGGTATCGCCATCGACCAGCACGGGCAGGCCCGAGGCGCGCGTCACCTGGCGGATGAAGAAGCACACCTCGTCCACCGTGATGATGCCGAGATCCGGCAATCCCATGCTCGCCGTCATCGCCGCGCCCGACAGGTACGCCGCCTCAAACCCGGCGGCGCGGGCCTGCAGGGCGGCCATGCCGTTATGGGTGCCGGGCACCTGCAAAATGCCGGGCCGGGCGAGCAGGGCGCGGAAGCGCTCACCTGCGGGGGAAGCCGGAAGATCAGCGGCAACCAGGTAAGTCATCGGGCGGCTCCGGAACGAAATGCGGCGGTGTGCGTCCTGATACCACGCCGCACCTTCGGCGCCAGCGTCCGTCAGTTGCACGGGTGACACCCTACCAGTAACAAGACGGCAAGGAACGGAGTGGCGGCTGAATGGACATGTCAGGCGAGCGGCGCATCCCCGCGACGCGACAGAAGGTTTGGGACGCGCTGAACGATCCCGAAGTGCTGCGCGTGTGCATCCCGGGCTGCGAGACGATGGAGCGCACCGAGGACGGCAACCTCAAGGCGACGGCGGCGGTCAAGATTGGCCCAATCGCGGCGCGCTTCAGCGGCAAGGTGCAGTTGCTCGACCTCGACCCGCCGAATTCGTACCGCATCGCCGGCGAGGGCCAGGGCGGCGTGGCCGGGTTCGCCAAGGGCGGCGCCATCGTGCACCTGTCCGACGACGGGCCGTTCACGGTGATGAAATACGACGTGAAGGCGCAGGTCGGCGGCAAGATCGCCCAGCTCGGCGCCCGGCTGATCGACGCGACGAGCAAGCAGATGGCCGACGCCTTCTTCGACCGGTTCAGCGCCGAGGTCGGCACCCCGCCCGAGATCGCCGCTGAGGGTCCGGTCGGCGCCGTGACGGCGGCGGCCAACACCGTGACGCAGCCGGCCGGCCCGCGCGCGCCGGCGGCGGTCAATCTGCTGTCGATGATCCCGGCCCAGCCGTTCGGCTACCCCCTAATCTTCTGGATCGGCTTGGTGCTGTTCCTGGGCGTCTTCGTGCTGCTCTTCGGCAACTACGTGTGGGGCTGACCTGACCCTTCCCGATTCGGTCGAGGATACCGCCGCCCTCCTGGCCGCGCAGGGCTACGTGGCCGACCGCGAACTCGCGACCACGGTGCACCTGGCGCTCGCCATGCGGCGACCGCTGCTGCTGGAGGGCGAGCCCGGCACGGGGAAGACCGAGATCGCCAAGGTGCTGGCCGCCGGCCTCGGGCGCCGGCTGGTCCGGCTGCAATGCTACGACGGCATGGACCTATCCGCCGCCGCCTACGAGTGGGACCACGCGCGCCAGCTCATGGAGATCCGCCTCGCCGAGGCCGCCGGCGACCGCGACCGGGAGCGGCTCTCCGCCGACCTGTTCTCCCGCGCCTTCCTGCAGGCCCGGCCGCTGCTGTCCGCCATCGACCCGGACCAGCCGCCCGCCGTGCTGCTGATCGACGAGCTGGACCGTGCGGACGAGCCGTTCGAGGCGTTCCTGCTGGAATTGCTGGCCGATTTCCAGATCACCGTGCCCGAGCTCGGCACCATCCGCGCGACCACCCCGCCCGTCGTCGTGCTGACCAGCAATCGCACGCGCGAGGTGCACGACGCCATCCGCCGGCGCTGTCTCTATCAATGGGTGGACTACCCGAGCGCCGCCCGCGAGCGCGCCATCCTCGCGGCCAAGGCGCCCGGCGTGCCCGAGCGGCTGTCGGCCGAGATCGTCGCCTTCGTGCAGCGGCTGCGCACCGCCGACCTGTTCAAGCTGCCCGGCGTCGCCGAGACCCTCGACTGGGCCGGCGCGCTGTCCTACCTCGACGCGCATGAGCTGAGCCCCGAGTCGGTCAACGACACCCTCGGCGTGCTGCTCAAGTATCAGGACGACATCGCCAAGGTACGCGGCGCCGAAGCCGCCCGGCTGCTGGCCGAGGCGCAGGCCACAGTCACAGCCGCAGCATGAGCGACGCGGGTCGGTCCGGTCCGCCAAGCGCTCCGGGCCGGTTCGGCCCAAACGTGATGCACTTCGCCCGGCTGCTGCGCCGCGCCGGCCTTCCCGTTGGCGCAGCCGACGCGGTGGCCGCGCAGAAGGCGCTGCTGCATGTCGAGATCGGCGACCGCGCGCAGGTCCGCACCGCTCTGCGCGCCGCGATGATCCGTCGTCACGAGCACCGCGAGGTGTTCGACCAGGCCTTCGCGCTGTTCTGGCGCGACCCGGCCGCCGCGCATCAGGCCGCCGCCCTCGCCCTGCTCGACGGACGCCAGCCGCAGGAGGCGAAGCCCGCGCCGGGCAGCCGCCGGGTCGGTGAGGCGCTGGCCCCGCCCCGCCCGGCGCCGCCGAAGCCCGAGGAGCGGCCGCCCGAGCTCGACGCGGCCATGGCGGTCAGCGAGCGCGAGCACCTGCAGACCATGGATTTCGAGCAGATGAGCGCGGCGCAGATACAGGACGCCAAGGCGGAGATACGCCGCCTCGTGCTCCCGCTCGACCTGCGCCGCACCCGCCGGCTCCGTCCCAACACGCACGGTGACCGCATCGACCTCGCCGCCACCCTGCGCCGCAGCCTGCGCCGCGGCGGCGAGATCCTGGAGCTGTCCCGCGCCAGCCGCGTCGTCCGCCCGCCGCCGCTCGTCGTGCTCTGCGACATATCGGGATCAATGGCGCGCTACGCACAGATATTGCTGCATTTCCTGCACGCGGTGGCCAATGACCGGGACCGCGTGAGCGTGTTCCTGTTCGGCACCCGCCTGTCCAACATCACCCGCCAGCTCCGCCACCGCGACGCCGAGGTCGCGTTCCAGATGGTGTCGCACGCCGTGCCGGACTGGTCGGGCGGCACCCGCATCGGCGAGGCGCTCGCCGAGTTCAACCGCCGCTGGTCCCGCCGCGTGCTGGCGCAGGGCGCGGTCGTGCTGCTGGTGACGGACGGGCTGGATCGGGACGGCGCCGCCGGGCTGGCCGAGACCATGGACCGGCTGCACCGCTCCTGCCGCCGGCTGATCTGGCTCAACCCGCTGTTGCGCTGGGAGGGGTTCCAGCCCAAGTCACAGGGCATCCGCGCGATGCTGCCGTACGTGGACGAGTTCCGCACCGTGCACAACCTGGACAGCCTGCGCGCGCTGGTGGAGATGCTGTCCCGCCCGGCGCCGCCGCGCGGGGGCAACGAGGCGTGGAGGATGCTGGCATGACCGAGGATGTCCTGGACACCGCCGCCGGCTGGGCGGCCGAGGGTGAGCGCGTCGCGATCGCGACCGTGACGGAGACGTGGGGAAGCTCGCCGCGCCCGCCGGGCAGCCAGATGGCGGTGACGCTGTCCGGCCGCATGGCGGGCTCGGTCAGCGGCGGCTGCATCGAGGGCGCGGTGGCCGACGCCGCACACCGCACGATCGAAACGGGCACGCCGCAGTGGCTCGACTTCGGCGTGAGCAACGACCGCGCCTGGGAAGTCGGCCTGGCCTGCGGCGGCAAGCTCAAGGTGTTCGTGGAACGCCTGGGATGACGCCCGAGACGCTGCACGCGCTCGCGGACGCCCGAGCGGCCAAGCGCCCGGTCGCGCTCGCCACGCGCCTGCCTGGCGGGGAGCAGCTTCTCCTGCCCGACCCGGCGGCCAGCGCCGCCCTGAACGACGCCGCGGCGCAGGTGATCGCGCAGGATGCAAGCCGCACCGTGCAAGTCGATGACGCTGCGTGGTTCCTGCACGCCTTCAACCCGCCGCTGCGCCTCGTCATCGTCGGCGCGGTGCATATCGCCCAGGCGCTGGTGCCGCTCGCCGTCCAGCTCGGCTACGGCGTGGTGGTCGCCGACCCGCGCCGGGCCTTCGCCTCCGACGAGCGCTTCCCCGGCGTGTCCGTCAGCACGGACTGGCCGGACGAGGCGATGGACGCCCTGCGCCCGGACAGCCGCACCGCCGTCGTCACCCTCACGCACGATCCCAAGCTCGACGACCCCGCGCTCGACCGGGCGCTGCGCTCCAACGCGTTCTACGTAGGCGCGCTCGGTTCGCGGAAGACCCACGCCGCCCGGCTGGCCCGGCTGCGCGAACTCGGCCACGACGACGCGGCACTGGCGCGCATCCGCGGGCCGGTCGGGCTCGACATTGCGGCGGTGACGGCGCCGGAGATCGCGCTGTCCGTGCTGGCGCAGATCGTCGCCGTGCGCCGCGGCGCGGCGCTGGCCGGATGATCTTCGGACGCTTCCCGCTCGCGGAGGCGGACGGCGTCGTGCTGGCGCACACGCACCGCGTGCCGGGCCGCGTGGTGCGCAAGGGGACGGTGCTGGACGCCGCTGCTTTGGCCGCGCTGGCCGAGGCCGGCATCGAGAGCGTCATTGCGGCGCGGCTGGAGCCCGGCGACGTTGCCGAGGACGCGGCCGCCGCCCGGCTCGGCGCCGCCCTGCTCTCGCCCGGCCTGACCGCCAGCCGCGCCAGCACCGGCCGGCTGAACCTGGTTGCCGCCGTCCCCGGCCTGCTCCGGGTCGATGCGGCCCGGGTCGATGCGCTGAACGAGGTGAATGACGCGCTCACGGCCGGAACCCTGCCGGACTACGCCGCCGTCGCAGCGCGCGACATGGTGGCGACGCTCAAGGTCATCCCGTTCTCGGTGCCGGAGGCGGCCCTTCGCGCTGTGGAGACCTTGGCCGCATCCGGGCCGCCCATGCTCGCGCTGCATCCGTTCCGGCCGTTTCGCGTCGGGCTGGTGCTCACGTCGCTGCCCGGCCTGAAGGAGAGCGTGCTGGCCGGCACCATCGAGGCCACGGCGGCGCGCGTCGCCAGGATGACCGGCACGCTGCTGCCCCCGCTGACCTGCGCCCACGCCGAGGCGCCGATCGCCGATGCGCTGGGGGTGCTGATCAAGCAGGGCGCCGAGCTGCTGCTGGTCGCGGGCGCCAGCGCGGTGGTGGACCGCCATGACGTCGGCCCCGCCGGGATCGTCGCGGCTGGCGGCAGCATCTACCGCTTCGGCATGCCGGTCGATCCTGGCAACCTCATCTGCTTCGGCCGCATCGGCGACCGCCCCGCGCTCGTGC
The DNA here is from genome assembly GCA_038231995.1 of Acetobacterales bacterium. GTDB lineage: Bacteria > Pseudomonadota > Alphaproteobacteria > Acetobacterales > Acetobacteraceae > JBBSIT01. Next base: position 5,483 of record JBBSIT010000292.1, read on the forward strand.
TGCCGGGCTGCGCGCGCAGCCCGGCGCTGAATGGGATCGATTGGGTGCTGCAGCGCCTGTTCGCCGGGTTGGAGGTGGGCCATGCCGACGTCGCGCGCATGGGCGTGGGCGGATTGCTCAAGGACGTCGGCGCCCGCCCCCTGCCCCGCGCCAAGGCGACCCAGGTGCCCGTGACCACGCCCGCACCCGCCGTGGCGCCGCCTGCTCGGGAGGTCGCGGCCGTGGTGCTCGCCGCCGGGCGCTCCAGCCGGATGGCGCCGCACAACAAGCTGCTGGTGCCCGACCGCGCGGGCAAGCCGATGGTCGCGCGCGTGGTGGACAACGCGCTCACCAGCCGCGCCCGCCCCGTGCTCGTCGTGACCGGCCATCGCGCGGACGAGGTGGCGCAGGCGCTCGGCGGCCGTCCCGTCATCGTCG
>JBBSIT010000293.1:0-5897 GCA_038231995.1 Acetobacterales bacterium
AACGCGCGAATCTCCATCTTGGCCAGGGCTATGTCCTGTGACCGGATACGTTGGCGTAGACTGATCAGACCGGGCCGTGAAATCTGCTTGCAGACGGGGCGGGCCATACGCTGGTATGAGCCCGCGATCGCCCTGGGTGGAAACACCCAGGGCGTGAATCGCTGGCTACGGCCGGCGCTTCCGGCTCGATTGCCACGACGCGAAGGCCTCGGCAGCGAGCCCCCATATGCGCTGTTCCGGGCCCTCGGGACGTCCCGCCACCCACCATAGCCCGAGCTGGGCCGCCGCGAACAAGGCGATGGCCGCCAGCCCGATGGAGCCGCCCACCAGCAGCGCCGGCACGGGCGTCATCGACACGGGCTGCCATCCCAGCCCCGATGCCAGCAGCACCCCGGCGGCGAAAGCGCCGGCCGTCGCGATCCGCAGCAGGCCGCCCAGGCTCTCCCGCCACCGCGTGTCGCCGCGGCTGCGCAGCTGTAGCAGGAACAGCCCGCACTCCACCGCGGTGCAGACGACGCCGGCGACGGCGGCCATTTCCAGGCTGCCGCCGGTCTGTATCACGCCATAAAGGACCAGCGCCTTGAAGGCCGCGGCGCCGGAGATGGCCATGAAGTGCTGCCGGACGGCGCCGGTCGCCTTCAGCACCGTCATGCAAACCCAACTGAACGGCGACAGGACGCAGAGCCAGACGAAGATGGCGATCAGCGGCCGCGCCGCGTCCCAGTTCGGCCCGAGCAGCGCCACGACGACGTATCCCGAGGTGGCCGATACGCCAACGGTGAGCGGGACCACGATCAGCAGCATCGCCGAGACGACGCTGAGCGCCAGGCCGATGAGGTTGGTGCCGCGCTGCTGCGCCACCGAGAGGCCGGGGAACAGGGCGCTCGACGCGGGGGCGACCAGCTCGGTGATCGGCATGATCGCGATCTCGGCCGCGATCATGTACACGCCGAGCTTGGCGGGGCCGAGCACCGGGCCGAGGACGAAGGTGTCCAGCCGGTCCCAGACCAGGCTCGCCAAGCTGGTCGCCCACGTCCAGAATGAGAAGCCGACGAGGTCGCGCCAGTGGGACAAGGTGAGGCGCGGGCGGTAGGGGTGCACGACATAGGTCATGGCGACGCGCACCAGACGCGACACCGTGATGCCGATCATCAGCGCCCAGAAGCTTCGCAGCAGCCAGGCCATGGCGATGACGGTGAAGAACATCGAGATGCGCGGCAGGAACAGCAGCCGGAACTCCATGTCGAACCGGAGCGAGCGGCGGAACTCCACGATCCCGATATTGTCGAATGCCCCGATGATGGCGAGCGCCGACAGGACGAGCATCACCGGCAGCAGCCTCGGCTCGTTGAACCAGTCGCTGGCGCCCCAGGCGCCGGCGGCGATCACGGCGCCGGTCAGGCCGCCGCGGATCAACTGCAGGGTGAACGCCGTGTCGTAGTGGCCCCGCTCATTCTCCTGCCGCCGCACCAGGGCGTCCCCCAGCCCGAGCTCCGACAGCGACTCGACCGAGGCGGAGAAGGCGGTGGCCATGGCCACGAGACCGAAATCCGCCGGCACGAGGAGGCGCGCGAGGATCAGGGTGCTGACCAGGCCGAGCCCGCGCGTCACCATGCGCCAGGCCACCAGCCACCCGGCGCCGATCACGGTGCGGTTGGTGACGCTGCCCGAGTGGGCGTCCACGTCGCTAGCCATGCTGGACACCGCGCAAGGCAGGCGGGGCGGCGCGCAAGCCCTCGCTCCGGCTGGAACCGCGGGAGCGGGGCCGGTCAGGGTGAGGGCGATCCGGTCCGTCAGAACGGGAGGCGGCCAGCAGCAGTCGGTTGGATGTCATCAAAGGGCGCCCGGCTACGACCGCGGGCCGGGATTTCATCGAGAGCACCCTGAGAACGTGGTTCCTGACGATGCTCGCGACGCGCTTCCGCAGCGCCCGCGCCAGAGGCGGCCCGTAATCCTTGGGCGAGACCCGCTGCAGCTTCCGCCGGGTCTCGCTGCGCACGTAGAAGAAGCTCTCCGGCGGCCAGGAGTCCTTCATCGCTTTCTCCACATAGCCGTTCGGGTCCAGCACGGGATGGATGAACGCCTGCCGCTCCAACGGTCCCAACTCCGCCTCGATGACAACTCCTGCCCAATCGTAGTGGTCGGTCGGGCCGAACTCCGAGAGCTCGCCCAACTTGAAGCCGCCCACGGACAGCTCCGTCGGGATGAAGGCCTCGCAATACGGCCAGCGCCGCAAGGCGCCGTTCCGGAACGCCTGCGACAGTTCCAGGCGCTTGTCGAACAAGTGCTGGACGGCGGGCCTGGAGAACAGGGCGATGCAGATCAGCCGCTTCTGCACCTCGGCAGCGTCGTAGGCGTCAAGGCAGGTCTCGGTGAACTGCCATTCGCTCACGGGCTCGCCCTTCGAGAGGCCGATGAAGTCGCATCCGTCCCGGTCCGCCGGCGCGACCACGTCGTCCAGCTCCACCTGGACGACGACATCGTATTCCGTCATGATGTAGTAATCATAATCCCTGAACCGGTCGAAGAACAGATAGAGGGAGTAATCCCCATTGAACCAAAGGAGATTGCCCCTGCCCCCCTTGGCAAAGCCCAAGCTCAGGACATCACCCTGGGTGTACCTCACGACGTTGTCGCGATCGATCTTGACGGGTCCGCTCGTCTCATCGACCAGGATGAAGACATGCCCGCTCTTGGTCCTCGCGACCAGCCGGTCATACTGCCGGGCCACGTAGTCATCCCATAGATGGGTGCGGAAAATCACCGCATACTGATGGCTGACCAGCGTGTCTGCGCACATAGAGGCAAAGCTCCTGCCTGACGCGGCCCGGTCCAACTTGGATCGGACGGCCAAGCGATTTACCACAGTCGATAGCAGAGGCGCGATCCCAACCGCAACGCGTAATTGCCTATTGGCCATTCGCGAGATTAGTATCTGCCGCCCGGCGCGACGCCGACGATGCGGAACAGATCGAGGCCGCCGGCATTGTCCGCCGGGTCGGCGCGGCCCCGCCGGTGCGATGCCAGACGGGCTTTCTCGTGGGCCGGCTTGTCCTGAGGCTTGGGAACCAAGCGTCAGGGTCGGACCACTAGAGCAGCATCCGGCTGCCTACCTACCTGGCCGTAGCTGCTTTCTCCTGCCGAATCCGCTAATTCTAGAATATACTTTCTTTCATAGCGGTCCTGTTGCGCCGTCCGTAGAAATTGCTTCTATTGACCTGCATGTTGCAACCGCGAGCATCGCGCTTGCCGGCCCTGGGCCGCCAGACAGGATACGAGCACCGCACGATGACTGCCGCCGCCCGCCTGCCCGCCAACGCGCCGTTCCCGCCCGAGGCCATCGCCGCGCTGAACGGCGTCATCGCGGGCGCCACGGCCATCCAGCGGAGCTGGCTCAGCGGCTTCCTCGCCGGCGTCGAGGCCGCCAACCCGGCGGCCGCGCCCGCGCAGGCGCCGCGGCGGCCGCTGCTGATCCTGTTCGCCACCGAGTCCGGCAATGCCGAGGCGCTGGCGGCCCGGGCGAAGCGCGACGCCGCCCGGCTCGGCTTCGCAGCCCGGGTGCTGGACGCGGCCGACGCGACGCCTTCCGACCTCGCGGGCGCCCAGAACTTGCTGGTGATCGCCAGCACCTGGGGCGAAGGCGAGCCGCCGCAGCGCGCCGCCGGGCTGTACTCGGCATTGATGGCGGACGCCGCACCCAGGCTGGACGGCGTGCGCTTCGCCGTGCTGGCGCTGGGAGACCGCGCCTACGTCAATTTCTGCGAGACCGGGCAGCGGCTGGACGAGCGGCTGGCGGCGCTGGGCGCCGACCGCGCCGCGCCGCTGGTCGAGTGCGACCTGGACTATGAGACGCCGGCCGCCGCCTGGCTCGGCGCCGCGCTCCAGGAACTGCGCGGGGAGGACGCAGCGCGGGCCAGCGTCATCCACGTCGATTTCGGCGGCACGGCGCCCGCGGCCGAGCACGGCAAGTCCAACCCGTTCGAGGCCGAGATCAGCGAGCTGGTCAACCTCAACGGCAGCCGCTCGGAGAAGCAGACGTTCCACGCCGAGCTGCAGCTCGCCGGCTCCGGCATTGCCTACAAGCCCGGCGACTCCCTCGGCGTGCTGCCCATCAACGACCCAGCCGTGGTCGAGGCCGTGCTGGCGCCGGTCGGGCTCGGCGGGAATGCCGCGCTGCACGAGGCGCTGACGGACCAGCGCGAGGTGACGACGCTCACCGGGCATCTCGTCCGCTCCTACGCCGCGCTCACCGGCGATGCGGCGCTCAAGGCGCTGGCGGACGACCCGGCGCGGCTCTCGGACTATCTGCCGGGCCGGCATGTCGCGGACCTGTTCGAGGGCTTCCCCAACCGGCTCACGGCGGAGCAGCTCACCGGCCTGCTGCGCCCGCTGCCGCCGCGGCTCTACTCGATCGCCTCCAGCCAGGCGGCGGTGGGCGACGAGGCGCACCTGCTCGTCAGCGCCGTGCGCTACGAGAGCCACGGGCGCAGCCGCGCCGGCGTCGCCTCGACGCACCTGGCGGACCGGCGCCGGGTCGGCGACCATTTGCGCGTGTACCTCAAGCCCAACCCGCATTTCCGCCTGCCGGCCGACCCGACGGCGCCGATCATCATGATCGGGCCGGGCACCGGCGTCGCCCCGTTCCGCGCCTTCATGCAGGAGCGCGACGCGGCCGGCGCCGGCGGCCGGAGCTGGCTGGTGTTCGGCGACCGCAGCTACACGCATGACTTCCTCTACCAGCTCGAATGGCAGGACCTGCTCGCCCGCGGCGTGCTGAGCCGGCTCAGCGTCGCCTTCTCCCGCGACCAGGACGCTAAATGCTACGTGCAGCACCGGCTGTGGGAGGAGCGGCGGGACCTGCACGCCTGGCTGCAGGACGGCACGCATCTCTACGTCTGCGGCGACCAGGCCCGCATGGCGCGCGACGTGCATGCCACCCTGCGCGACGTGATCGCCGACCAGGCCGCCATCCCCGCCGAGGCGGCCGAGGCCCAGCTCGACGCCATGAAGCGCCAGGGCCGCTACCTGCTCGACGTTTACTGAGGACGATCCAATGCCCGACACCAACGTCGCCCCGCCCTCCAAGAACGAGGGCATCAAGGAGCGCAGCCGGGCGCTGCGCGGCGGCATCGCCGACGGCCTGCTGCGCCCCGAGACCGGCGCGCTGGACGAGGACGACACCCAGCTCACCAAATTCCACGGCATCTACCAGCAGGACGACCGCGACCTCCGCGCCGAGCGCGGCCGCAAGAAGCTCGAGAAGGCCTACATCTTCATGGCCCGGCTGCGCATCCCCGGCGGCCGGCTGCTGCCAAGCCAGTGGCTGCAGCTCGCCGAGATCGCGCGGGAGCGCGGCAACGGCACGGTGCGGCTGACCACGCGGCAGACGATCCAGTTCCACGGCATCATCAAGGGCAACCTCAAGCCCGCCATCGCGGCGGTGAACGCGGCGCTGCTCGACACCATCGCAGCCTGCGGCGACGTGAACCGCAACGTGATCGCCGCGTCCAACCCCTACGAGAGCCCGGCCCACGCCGAGGCGCTGGCGCTCGCCAAGCAGCTCAGCGACGGCCTGCTGCCGCGCAGCCGGGCCTGGCACGAGATCTGGGTGGACGAGGAGCGGGTGGCCGGCGGCGAGGTGGAGGAGGAGCCGCTGTACGGCCGCACCTATCTCCCGCGGAAGTTCAAGATCGCCATCGCGGTGCCGCCGCAGAACGACGTTGACGTGTTCGCGCATGACCTCGGGCTGATCGCGATCGTCGAGGACGGCCGGGTCGTAGGGTATGACGTGTCGGTCGGCGGCGGCATGGGCATGACGCACGGCAACGCCAAGACGTTCCCGATGGTCGGCGTGCCGATGTGCCACGTCAACGCCGATCAGGTGCAGGTCGCGGCCG
>JBBSIT010000294.1:0-5886 GCA_038231995.1 Acetobacterales bacterium
CCATCCGGTACGTCTCCGGGGCCGGCTTGTAGCGCCGGATGGCATCGACGCTAAACTGCCGCTCGAAGAACGAGGCGATCCCGGCGCGCTCCAGCGGGCCGCCCCCTGGCTGCGCGGCGGAGTTGGTCAGTGTGACCAGCCGGAAGCCGGCCTCCTGCAGACGCCGGAGTGCGTCCGGCACGTCGGGATGCGCCGTCATGGCCTGCAACAGCGCGCGCAGTTCCTCCAGATCGGCATCGCTGACCTCGACCCGCCTGGCCTGTCCCAGCATGCGCAGGACCGCGCCGCCGAGTGTGCCGAACGGCGCGTAGGCCCCGGCCAGGGTGAGCGCCTCGGAGTAGAGGATCAGCTGCGCGAACCACTCGCGCATGGCGTGCCCGGACCCGAACAGTCTCCTGAACAGGGGCTCGAGGATCTCGATGTCGAGCAGCGTCTCGTTTACGTCGAAGACAATGATCGGCTTGGCCGCGTGATCGCTGGCCATGGCCTTACTCCTCCCGTTCGTGGATACCACGCCCCAGCGCCAAACTATCCCGGCCGGGAGCAGGAGGCGCCGCCGAGCACGCAGAACTCCGCGCAGACGCGGTGGTTCAGGCGCACCGGCTTCACAGCCTCGACGAGCGTGGCGCCGAGTTCAAACGCGGGCGCGTAGGGGAGCAGCGTGCAGGCCACGACCGCCGGCCGGTCTGCCCCCTTGCGCCGGACCACCATGCGCGAACTGGCGCACATCACGTCCCCGGGCCGCTTGCCCAGGATGCCCCAGCAGCTCTCGGTGATTTCCGGCACCTCGGCGCGGGGGTCCATCCCCGGGAACAGCACCAGCGCCTCCGGGTCCTCGGCATCCAATTCCAAGCCGAGCGAGGCGAACAGCCCGGCGTAGCCGCGGCGCAAGGACCCCTCGTCCTCCGGCCACAGCTTGCGTCCTGCCACGGCCAGGTGGAAGCCATGGTCGCGGAGCCACAGCAGGCCGGTGATCGCCGGCTGCCATGTCCGCGCACCGCGGAGCGCCTCGTGCTTCGCGGCCTCGTAGTGGTCCAGCGACACGCGCAGGGTAAGCCGGTCCGGACGGTGCTGCCGCAGCCCGAGGAGGGCGGATTTGAAGCGCTGCATCGGTCGCATCGCGTTGGTCAGCACCAGCACGCGGTAGCCCGCTTCCAGGCTATCCTCGATCATGCTGGGCAAGTCGCGGTTCAGGAACGGCTCGCCGCCGGTGAAGGCGACCTCCCCCAGCTCCGGATGGCGCTCCGCCGCTTCCCGGAGATAGTCGCGGACCTCCGCGCGGCTGAGATAGGCGAGGCGGTCGTTCTGCGGACTGCTCTCGATGTAGCAGCCGGTGCAGGTGACGTTGCACAGCGTCCCCGTGTTGAACCAGAGCGTTTTCAGACCGGCGAGGGACACGGTCGCCCGGCGCTCGCCGGTGGCGGTGACCTCGGGATCGCTGAACTTGGGGCGGGTCGCTGCCGCGGCGGACCGTGCAGGCCACGTCGCAGCAGCTGCACCCGCCGGCCAGGTCAGCGCCCCCGCCTCCAGCCGCCGCCCCCGCTGCGCCAGCTCGGCCGGGGGAAGGACGTCGCAGCTGGGCCACAGCCCCGTCGCCAGCGCCGCCGCATAGGGCTCGGGCAGGGCTGCCGCGCGCATCGCCGCGGCGGCGGCGGCGTGATCGTAGTCCAGCGGGAGGTGCTCCACCCGGAGGTGGCGCCCCTCCGGCCGGAGCACGCTGAACCAGCCGCGCGCGGTGCCATCGTTCGCGGGCATTCCGACGGCACCGGCGTTGTGCCAGAGCCGGCCACCCAGGACGCGACTGAACGGCACGCCGCAATGGCCGCCGACGACACCGTCGGCGCCGGCGAGCGCGAGTTGCCGCTTGACCTCATCGTCCGGGGTAGTGGCGAACACGAAGGCGCTGATGCGCTCCGGGCTGCCGTGCACGATGGCGAGCCGGCGCCCGGCGATCAGCAGGTCGATCCGCCGGGGCAGTCCGCGCATCCAGGCGCGCGCCTCCGCGCCCAGAGACGCATCGGCATGCCGGTACCAGGCCTCCGAGAGGCGGTTGCAGGCACTGCCCTCGGCGAAGCCGCAGCCGCAATCTGCGGCGCTGGTCCCGAGCGCCTCTTCGCAGTTGCCCATGACAACGTGAATCCCAGCGTCGCGCACGAGGGCGACCGTTGCCGCGGCATCGGCGCCGTAGGCGACCACATCGCCCGTGCAGACGGTGCGGCTGGCCGGGATGCCGAGGCGGCGTGCCTCGGCGAGCAGGGCGCGGGTCGCCTGCAGATTGCTGTAGCATCCGCCGAACAGCAGGACAGGTCTCGACGCGGCGAGCACCGGGATGCCGGGCGCCTCGTCCGGGACTGAGGGAAGAGGCTGGCGAGGAGGAGTTCCATTCATCGGTTTCATCCTAGGCATTCAGGCAGCGACCGCGGCCTGCGACCGCGGGGCGAGGAGCGCGCCGGCGAGGTATCCGGCCGTGCACAGGACCAGCCCCCAGGCGTTGACCCCCAGGTCCAGCGCGAAGGCGCCGGTGCCGAGCGCCAGGCCGGGCGGCAGGATGTGCGCCTGGCCGAACGTCTCGATCGCGCGGACCACGCCGAGCGCGACCCCCGGCCAGAACGCCAGGTGGAAGCTGAGCGCGCCGGCTGGCCGCAGCCAGGACAGCAGGAAGATCGGCGCCAGCCCCATCACCATCGTGCCGCTGATCGTCGTAGCGGCAATGATGGCGGGTCCCACCCGGTCACCGAGGTAGAGGCTGAGCAGCGGGAGATTGCCGATCACGGCCACGATGACGAGGGCGATGCGGCCCGTCGCGACGTGCCGAGACGTCGGATCGAGATCGTCGTTGCGCCAGTCCCGGGCGGCGAGCTTGGCGACGCTGGTCAGGGTGGAGTCGATCGTCGAGCCGCCGGTCATCAGCATGATGGCGTTGAACACCAGCAGCATCGGCAGGCCGAACGCGCCCGGCACCGTCACGCTCGGCGGCCTGCCCAGCCCGAAGGCGAGGCCGTACAGGCCGATGAAGCTGAACAGGAAGATGAAGCCGCCCCTCAGGACGGCGGCGAGCAGGAAGCTGCGCAGCGCCTGCCCGGGACGGTTGAGGAAGCCTCGATCGGTCAGCACGGGGTCGTGGAACGGGTAGGAGAAGACCTGCACCAGGGCGAGCAGGCAGAAGGTGACGTCGCCGTCCCGGACCGCAGGCGGGACCGCCGGGATGCCCTTCGCCTCCAAGCCGGGGAACAGCACGGCCAGCACCACGGCCAGCAAAACGAAGGCGAGGACGACGTGGACGCGGTCCGTCGTCAAGCTCGCGCGCATGCCGCCGCGCCAGGCGTAGGCGACCGTGAACAGGGTGATCGCCACCACGGCCAGCCAGTAGGGCGCGCTGCCCTCCGGGCCGAAATACTGCGACATGACCTTGGTGTTGGACCAGATCTCGTTCATCAGCCGGAAGGCGACGATGAGCATGAACAGCTTCGCGCAGACGACGCCGTACTTGTCCACGAGCAGGTGGGAGAGCGAGCGGTATCCGCCGCGGGTGCGGATGGCGTAGATCGCGACGCCGGCCACGACGAAGCTCAGGTAGTAGAACGTGTAGCCGATGCCGCCGCTCAGGCCGTAACCGTAGGCGAGGTCCGAGGCGTTCGCGATGGATTTGGCGAAGACCCAGGTGACGGCGGCGCTCATCGCCACCATCCAGACCCCTGGCGGCTGGCCGGCGCGGGTGCGGCCGTCGAAGAACTGCGGCGCACTGACCTGCCGCGGCGTTACCCACCAGGTGAGGGCCCAGAAGGCCAGGAGCACGATCCAGGGCGCTAGGCTTGGCCGGGGTATCCTCGTCAGGGTAAGGGGGCGCCACGGCGGCCGGGTACCGCACGGGAACGGTGCCGGTGCCGGTGCCGGGGAGACGGGCTTCGAGCCACGCCGCGAGCCGGCGCTGTGCCCAGGTCGCGTCCGGCAGCGCGCGGAGCGCGTCCCGGAGGTCCGGCAGGTCCTCGGCCGTATCGACGTCGAACAGCTGCGGCAGCCCGGTCACCGGCCCGAAGGACTGCAAGGCGGCGACCAGCTGGCGGCAGGTGTCGGGGGACGAGTAGGCCACGGCTTCCCAGGTCTGAGTCGGCACCGGCGCGCGGCCGCCGAAGATCCAGAAGCCGCCGTCACGCGAGGGGCCGACGGCGTAGGGCGGCGCAACCGGCTCGTCGATCGCGCCGGCCGCCTCGCGCAGGAGGTCCGGCGTGATCTGCGGGGCGTCGGCGCCAATCAGCAGGACGCGGCCGTGCCGCTGCAGCAGCGTCGCATAGATCCGGTCCAGCCGCGCGCCGAGGCCGCCCTCACCTTGCCAGATCGCGGAAAAGCCGCGCCATGCCGGCGGGGCGTGGGCCTCCCGCTCGGCGACGGCCCAGTAGGGCGCGACGTCGTCCCTGCATGCCCGGGCCACCCCGGCGACCGAGGCGGCCGCGAGACGGTGGAACTCGGTCGCCGCCTCCGCCCCTATGCCGCCGGCCGCCAGGCGCGTCTTGACCGGGCTTAGCCCCGGCGTCTTCACGAAGATCGCGACCGCTACCGTCATGCGCCGGCTCCGTGACGCGCACGGCGGAAAGCAGGCCAAGCCTGCATCACGACGAGGCACCAGTGCCGCCGTGGCGCGGACAACAGGACGGGCGTTCCCATGGCGCGCCTATCCGCGCCGCCAGGTGTGGTAGCGCCCGAGCCAGCCCAGCACGCGCTCGGGGGCATGCGCCTTGCGCCAGGCACCAGCGGCCTGCTTGTTGGCCTCGGCGTAGGTCGGATAGGCATGGATGGTGCCGAGGATCTTCTTCAGGCCGATCCCGTGCCGCATGGCGAGGGTGAACTCCGTGAGCATCTCGCCGGCATGGGCGCCCACGATGGTCGCGCCCAGGATGCGGTCGCGCCCGGGCGGGGTCAGCACCTTCACCCAGCCGCTCGTCTCGCCGTCCACGATCGCGCGGTCGAACTCGTGCAGGTCGTAGCGCGTCACCTCGCAGGCGATCCGCTTGTCCCGCGCCTCCCGCTCGTTCAGGCCGACACGCGCCACCTCCGGGTCGGTGAAGGTGACGGCGGGGATGACCGCATAGTCCGCCCGCGCCCTCCGGAACTGGCCGAACAGCGCGTTGACCGCGGCATACCAGGCCTGGTGCGCTGCCGTGTGCGTGAACTGGTAAGGCCCCGCCACGTCGCCGCAGGCGTAGATGCCGGGGTAGAGCGTCTGCAGGTAAGCGTCGGTCTCGACCGTCTCCGCGGCTGCGAGCGGGATGCCGAGTTCCTCGAGCCCGTAGCCGCGCGTGCGCGGCGTGCGGCCGACGGCCACGAGTACGGCGTCGAACGGAACCTCGACCCGCTCGGCGCCATGTTCGAGCCGCATCCGCTTCTCGCCGCCGACCGTCTCGGCAGCGACGGCCTTTTGGTTGGTGAGCACGCGGACGCCAATCGCCGCCAGCCGCTCGCGGACGTGGTCGGAGACTTCGTCGTCCTCGCGCATCAGCAGGCGGCTCGGTGCCTGGACCTGCGTCACCTCGGCGCCGAGTTGCGCGAAGGCCTGCGCCAGCTCGCAGCCGATCGGGCCGCCGCCCAGGATCAGCAGCCGCCGCGGCGGCTCAGGCAGGTCCCAGATCGTCTCGGAGGTCAGGTAGCCGACCTCCTCCAGCCCAGGGATCTCCGGGACGGTTGGCGCCGTGCCGGCCGCGATCACGATGGCCCGCGTCGTGATCGCCTCGCCGTCGACCTCCACGCACCAGGGCGAGGCGATCCTCGCGTGCCCCCGCCGCACATCCACGCCGAGCCCGGCGTAGCGCTCGGCGGAGTCGTGCGGCGCCACGGCCCGGATCCTGTCGCGCACGCGCGCCATGAGCCCGCGGGCATCTACTGTCACGGAGG
>JBBSIT010000295.1:0-5875 GCA_038231995.1 Acetobacterales bacterium
AAACAGATCAACGGAGGTCAGATCCATCGCTTGACACGCAACACGGTATCTACCGCGATCAACTAAACCCCGTCCAGTTTGGAAATCATAGTCCCGCCCCTGTGATCAGGGGCACGGCATCGCAGTCACCTTCTCTGGCCAGAGGCGGACAGGACCATGGTTTTCAAACTGGACGCGGTTTAGAAGCTGCTGGCGAACACGGTCGTTTCGTAGCGGACCTCCATGCCGGGGATCTGTGCCCCGCCGGTGAGCGAGGGCACGTGCTGGGCGAGGTAGCGGGCGAGTCCGTTCATGCTGATCAGCCCGGTGCGGTCGATGTCGGCGGCAGGGTCGCTGAACGCATCGAGCAGCACCTTGGTGAAGGCGCCATGCCCCCAGGCGGCGTCCTCGCGGGAGACCTGCCGACCGCTCGACGAAGTGAGGACGGTCACGTTCGCAGCGGCGAGCTCGGTGCGCAGACGCGTCGAGTCCACGTCGAGCGCCGCCCCGTCCATGGTGGTCGCGCCGGAGTGGCAGGCGTCGAGCAGGACAAGCACGCGCCCATGCTTGGCAAGCTCCAGGAGTTCGTCCTTCAGGTCATCGGCCGACAGCGCGCCGGTCTTGATACCCACGGCGTCACGCGCATCGACCTCGTAGGGCAGCAGATAGAGCTTGCCGTCGATCAGGGCGCCGTGGCCGGAGAAGTGCACGACGGCGAGGTCGTTCCCGCTGCCCCTCTCCATCCCCGTCCGCATCGTCGCGAGCGCCCGCATGATGCCGGCCTTGGTGGCTTCCTTGTCCGGCAGCACCTGCGGCGAGACCTGGGCGTAGAGGCTGCCTTGGGTGTTGACGATCGCGCTCGCCAGATCGCGAGCGTCACGCTCGGCGTAGTTGAGGCGCAGGTGCTCCGCGTAATCCTCGTTGTAGGCGCTGATGCCGACCGCGAGCAGATGGAGCCGGGCCCCGGGCGGCACCCGGCTGTTCGTCCGCCGCGCGACTTCTCGACTGTGCTCGGCGAGGATGGCGAGCCCGAGCGCGCGGGGCGTCTCCAGCTCTTGGAGCACGAGCGGCAGCACGGCCGGACGATATGAGCCGGGGATATCCTCGATCGCGACGCTGTCGGCGGGCTGGTCCCAGCCGCGGTTGACATGCCAGCGCAGGACGCCCTGCGCGCCCGCGGTCGCGGCGTAGAAGCCCTCCGGCATCCAGGCGACCCAATCCGTCCGATCTGGTAGTGGCATGAACGCCAGCATTTCTACCCCGTCCGTCATGCGATGCCAGCGGATCGTACCGTCGCCGTACGCCACCACGACCAGCCGGCCGTCGCGGGTCACGTTGACGGCCCAGGCCACGCTGGGAGTTGCGCGTCTCCAGAGCGGGATCCCATCGGCACGGTAGGCGCGCAACGTCCAATCAGCTCCGAGGACGAAGCTGGCTCCGGATGGGTGGGCGGCGAAGCTGCGCGATGTTTCATCCTGGTCCAGTCGCAGCCGCCGCCCGGCGAGCGTCGGCCAGGTCGTGTCCCTCCAGCCCTCGACTTGCAGACCGTCCTGACGCGGCGCGGCCGTGCGTCCGTCGCGAGGCGGGTCGAGGCTGAGCGCGCGCGTGACTAAATCGAACCGCGCCGGCCCCTCGCCGCCGAGCGCGAAGCCGAAGTCGATGGCCGTGCCGTCGCTTGAGACGGACAACGTGCTGTGCTGAGCGCGAAAGTCGGCGTTGGGCGGGCCACGCATCCAGCGCGTGCCGCCGTCCGCCTGCAGCCGGGCTAGCCAGGGTTCATAAGCGACGACCAACAGGTCGCCTTCGGGCAACGGAGCGAGGCCCACCAGTGTTCTCTGCCCGGTCAGAAGCACGCGTCGTGTGCCCGCACCAGCATCGCTCCAAGCGAGAACCGGCGAACTTTTGGCCGGGCCGTACCGCCCTGCTGCGAACAGCGTTCTTCCGTCCCGGGACCAGGCGACCGTGTTGAGATTGTCTCCGGCGACTCCACTGAGCTCGGGTTTCGGCAAAGGGGCAAGCGTGCGTCCGTCCAGGAGGACTACGGCCACGCTGTCGTAATCACCAACAGCGATGCGAGTCCCGTCGGGGCTGAATGCGATGCCATCGGGACGTCTGACCGGAGATGCAATGGCGAAAGGGCGGATGTTGCCCTCGATATTGCCGGAATAGAGCCGCACCATGCCGTCGTATGCCGCGGTCGCCAGCCGTCCGTCGGGCGCGAAGGCGGCGCCGTAACTTTGATCGCCATAGTCCTCGTCGCGGGCGACCTCGGCCCAGCCCCGGTCCAGGGCATGGATCCTAAGCCCGCCACCAGGCCCGAACGTCGCCGCCAGTAAGCCGCCATCCGGGGAGAAGGCGAGATGAAGGACGACCTGTGGCAGACTCTCGATGCGCTGGACCAGCGCGCCACTTTCGCGGTCAAACAGGTAGATCTGCTCCTGGTAATCGTCCAAGGCCCACCGGGTCCATCCCCCGACGGCGATCAGCGCGCCATCAGGACTCATCGCGACCGCAAACGCTTTGCCGACATGGCCAGGTCCAGCCGGGAGTCGGATCGTGCGCAGCAACGCTCCGTCGGCCAGCGACCAGACCCGCACCGTCTTGTCGTCGGAGCCGGTCACCGCCCAGCGGCCCGCCGCATCCGCGGAGGCGCGGATTATGGGTGCCGTGTGCAGGCTCGGGTCGATGGTCAGAACCGGGCGGTCATACAGCCCGGGGGGGGGCGGCTGGGGATTGGTCCGCCGCGAGCGCCTGCGCCATTCCGGCGCAGAGCAGCAGGATCAGGGCGAGGGCGTGACCGAGGCGAAGGACGGCCATGACGTTGCCTACAGCTGCGTTTGGATCGTCTTGCGGGTGAGCGCGTCTTCGTCCTTGGATTTGGAGTAGATCGCCACCACGGCCTCGGCGAGCGGCTTGACGATGCCGCTCACGATTCCGTCGATGACGCCCCTCTCGCCGGTAGTCCGGGGAATGAGCGCCTGCGCGTCCTTGCAGAACGCCTCGCGCTTGTCGAAGCCGCGCTGCAATCGGGCCTCCAGCTCCGGGAGGCTGGCGGGCCGTTCCTTCTGGGCGAGCGCGACGACGAGGCTGGCGATGATCCCGTCATACTCGGCCTTCGCCTCGCCGTAGGCCAGCGAGCTACGGTCGCGCACCTCGGCATTCCCGTATTTCTTCAGCACCCTCGCGCACGTCTCAGCCTGGGTGCGCTCCCGCGCGAGCCGGGCGACCGCCTCCTGCCAGTTGATCTCCTCCGCATGGAGCCCCGTCCCGGTCAGGACCAGTGCGAGCAGCGATAGCCAGAAGCAAGCCTTCGGCATGGCAGTCTCTCGCACCTAACCGGACAAACGGCATAAATTTGTTACTATAACGTATTAGGCCGAAGTGGTGCCGTCAAGACTCGCATCTGCATCACCGTCCAGCGCGAGCGCTTGGGCGCCGTCTTGGGGTAGCGCCGTTGTTAGGTGTGAGAAGCGGTCACAAGGGCCGGGAGCCTGAACGTCCCATCAAGGCTGCATATTGCTCGAAGCGGCTGGTGGCGGAGCCATCGGAGACTCCGCCCGCCACCAAGTGCAATCACCATGGGCACAGGTCCGACAATTGCGATCCCAGTTGAAGCCTCTATTCGCCCAGTGGCGATGATTGTAGATCCGATCTCTTAAGCCCGGTGCGTTGAAGGCCGTCCGTGCACGCAGCAACATCCAGTTGCTGATCCGCAGGAAGCCCCAGCCCGTCAGCTCAGCCGCAGCTTCACGTAGCTCCCTGGCGCGTCCTCGATCGGCGTCAACTTGCCGTCGCCGGGCTGCCGGGCCGGGACTTGCTCGGCGCCCTGCGCCACGACCCAGCGCTGCCAGTCCGGCCACCAGCTTCCGGCCATCTCGGTCGCGCCCTCCAGCCATTCGTCAGGCCCGTCGGGCAGCTCGGGGTTGATCCAGTGGCTGTACTTGCCGCCCTCCGGCGGGTTCACCACGCCGGCGATGTGGCCGCTGGCCGCCAGCACGAAGCGGTTCTGACCCTTGAGCAGCTGTGTGCCGCGATAGGTGCTCTTCCAGGGCGCGATGTGGTCCTCGCGGGTGGACAGGAAGTAGGTCGGCACCGTGACCCGGCTCAGGTCGATCGGCACGCCCTTGAGCTGGATGCCGCCGGGCTCGCGCAGCAGGTTCTGCTGGTACATGCGGCGCAGATAGAAGCTGTGCATCCGCGCCGGCATGCGGGTGCTGTCGCTGTTCCAGTAGAGCAGGTCGAACTGGAACGGCTCGTTGCCCATCAGGTAGTTGCTGACCACGAAAGACCAGATCAGGTCATTGGCGCGCAGCATGTTGAACGTGGTCGCCATCTCGCTGCCCTCGAGATAGCCGCGCTCGTTCATCTTGCGCTCGAGCGCCTGCAACTGCTCCTCGTCGATGAACACTCCGAGCTCGCCGGCCTCCTGGAAGTCCATCATGGTCACGAAGAAGGTGACCGACTTGATGCGAGAGTCGCCGCGGTCCGCCATGTAGGCCAGGCTGCTCGCGAGCAGCGTGCCGCCCAAGCAGTAGCCGATGGCATTGACCTCGCGCTCGCCGGTTGCCTGCTCGATGGCGCCGAGCGCGTCCAGCACGCCATGCTGCATGTAGTCCTCGAAATCCATCTCGGACAGGCGCTCGTCCGGGTTGACCCAGGACACCATGAACACCGTGTGGCCCTGGCCGACCAGGTAACGGACCAGGCTGTTCTTGGGCCGCAGGTCGAGGATGTAGAACTTGTTGATCCAGGGCGGGATCACCAGCAGCGGCCGCTTCAGCACCGTCTCCGTGGTAGGCGAGTACTGGATGAGTTGAAGCAACTCGTTCTGGTAGATGACCTTGCCCGGGCTAACGCCGATGTTCTCGCCGATCTGGAACGCGTCGAGATCGGTCATCCTGATCGTCAGCTTGCCGCGGCCGCGCTCCAGGTCCGACAGCAGGTTGTTCAGCCCGCGCAGCAGGTTCTCCCCGCCGGTCTCGGCCGTCTTGCGCAGCACCTCGGGGTTGGTCAGCAGGAAATTGCTGGGGCTCATCGCGTCGATGAACTGGCGCGAGTAGAAATCGACCTTCTGCGCCGTCTTGGGCTCCAGCCCGTCCACTTCGGTGACGACGTCCTGCACGTAGCGAGCCGACAGCAGGTAGGACTGCTTGATGAAGTCGAAGACCTCGTTCTCCTTCCAGGCGTCGTCCTTGAAGCGGCGGTCCTTCGGGTCGGCCTGGATCACCGGGGCGCTCTCGATGCCCCACATGCGCCGGGTCGTGTTCTGCCAGAGCGACATGGTGTCCTGCCAGAAGCCGATCTGCGCCTGCACCAGCTTGGCAGGGTTCGCCATCAGCTTGGCCGTCATCTCCATGAAGGCGCTGCCGATGTTGAGCGGGTCGAGGCCGGGCTGCTCGTGCGACTGCCGGTTCAGCCAGTCCGTCACGAGCCGCTGGGACCGTTCGGCCACGTCCGCCATCGAGCGGCCGACGACCGCGGGATCGGGCAGCTTCATCGGAGCAGCGGTTTTGACGGTATCCGGCTTGCCAGGGTCAGCCATGCGGGTGTCCTTTCCGTCGGGCGCGATGCCAGGCACCATGTCGCGCGGAGCATGGGGCAGGTCCGACCGATGATGATACGTGATGGCCGGCAAACTACAGCCAGCCAGGTCCCGGAACAAGTGAAGCACGCTGCGCGGTCCCGCATGGCCGCCCCGCTCCTGGCGGGCATGCTCGCGCTGGCCGGCTGCAGCTCGGTCGAGCGCTTCTACGAGAGCAAGCTGTCGCCGGACACGCCGGTCCAGTGGTGGAACCAGTTGCAGGGCGGCCGCATCGCCGAGCAACGGCCGCCGCCGCCCGGCGCCTCCGAGCCGTCCCCGAACCTCGCACCGGAGCCGCCCCGCCCGGCGGCGACC
>JBBSIT010000296.1:0-5874 GCA_038231995.1 Acetobacterales bacterium
ACCTGACCGTGCACGCCGTCGGTGAGGCCGGCGCCATCCGTGCCACCTGGTCCGCGGCGATGGACCGCAGCACGGCGCCGGTCGCCACGCTGGATCTGTTCCGCGGCCGCGCCGGGCCGGGCGAGCCGGCCGAGACGGTGCCGTTCGAGCGATCGGGCGAGGTGTTCGAGCTGGCGGCCCAGGCGGAGCAGGCCGTGCAGGGCTTCCGTGCCGGCCGCGCCCTGATGCCGCCCGAGGAGGCGCGCGCCGCGGTCGCCTGCTGCCTGCTGGCCGAGCGCTCGGCCCGCGAAGGAGGCCGCGAGATCGCTTGGAGCGAGGCCGGCAGGTAGGCTAGCCTCACAGCAGGGAAAAGGAAACGAACCATGTTGGCCAGACGCGACATCCTGAAGGGCGCCGCCGCGGCGACCACTGCCTTGGCGACGCCCGCGCTGGCGCAAGTGCGGCAGCGGATCGCCTTCCTGACGTGGAACATCGTGGACCAGGAGCCGCTGATCCGCGGTTGGATACGCTCCTTCGAGGCGGCGAACCCGGGCGCCGAGGTGGAGTGGCTGGACAAGAAGGGGCCTGAGCTGCCGTCCTTCTACCAGACCCAGCTCGCCGCCGGCACGCCGCCCGACGTGATCAACACCCAGGGCGCGCTGTGGCTGGAATACGCCGCCAGCGGCGCATTGATGGACCTGACGCCGCTGCTCGCGCGCGAAGCGGAGCTGAAGAGCCGCTTCAACGCGGACTACCTGTCCAACTGGACCTATGAGGGGCGCAACTGGATGGTGCCCTTCTACATCACGAAAACGCTCCTGTTCTGGAACAAGCCGATGTTCCAGCGGGCGGGGATCGCCGGGCCGCCGCAGAGCTTCGATGCGCTGCTGGATGCGGCGGGGAAGATGGCCTCGGCCGACACCACTGGTTTCCTGACGCTGAACTTCGATTGGCTGTACTGGCCGCTGTTCGCCGCCAATGGGGTGGAGCTGCTGACCCCTGACCTGCGCCGGCCCGCCTTCAACACGCCGAAAGCTGCCGAGGTGGTCGAGCGGCTGGCCCGCGCCTCCGAGAGCGGGGCGGTCAACAAGATCAGCTGGACCGGCCGCTGGGTCGAGCCGAACGGCGCCTTCGCTGCCGGCAATGTCGGGATGCTGCACGCCCACAGCCCGGCCTACTTCTTCGTCAAGGGCCAGGGCCCCTGGGTGAATGCCGACACGCTGGGCGTGGCGCAGTTTCCGGGCAACTTCTCCACGCCGAACAGCCACGGGCTGGGCGTGTCCAAGGGCTCGCGCAACCCCGAGCTGGCCTGGGCATTCATCAAGCACATCACCGCCGACGCGCAGGCCGCGGAGCTGGCGGACAAGCGCCGCATCCTGACCGGCAACACAGCCGTGGACCGCGCGCTGCTGGAGCGGCTGCGGACCGAGGACCCCTTGGTCCACGCAGTGCTGCAGACGCAATTGGAGCACACGGACAAGCTGGTCGGCACCTGGCCGATCGCGGCCGACAGCCGGGTCAAGGAGGCGTTCTGGCCCGAGCTGCAGAGCGCCCTGCTGGGCCGCAAGCCGGCGCGGCAGGCGCTAGCCGACGCGGAACGGCGTGTCTCGCGGGAATTGTCACGAGCCTGACCCGGCGTGGCCGGCTGGTGGGAGAGCCGGCGGACGCGACAGACGGCACTGGTCGCCTGCTTCCTGCTCCCGTCGCTCGCGATCTTCCTGCTGTACCGCGTGATCCCGCTGGGCTGGAACCTTGTCCTGTCGTTCCAGTCCTGGTCGCCGATGCGCCCGGCCCGCTGGGTGGGATGGGAGAACTACGAGGAGCTGCTGCTCTACGACGACGTCTTCTGGCAGGCGCTGGCCAATACGCTGATCTGGATCGCGGCGGCGCCGGTCGCCATCGTCCTCGCCCTCGGTATCGCGCTGCTGGTGAACTCCGATCTGCGCGGGGCCGGCGTCTACCGGACGATCGTGTTTCTGTCCTACCCGCTGATGACTGTCGCCGTGGGGATCATCTGGCGCTGGATGTACGACGAGCGCGGCGGCCTGCTGAACTGGGCCCTGCGCTCGGCGGGGATAATCGACCGGCCGCTCGGCTTCCTCGGCAGCTTCGATCTGGCGCTCCCCAGCGTGCTGCTGACCGACGTGTGGCAGGTGATCGGCTTCTACATGATCGTGCTGCTCACAGGCCTCCAATCCATCCCCATCCACCTCTATGAGGCGGCGCGGGTGGATGGGGTGCCGGCCTGGGCGCGCTTCTGGCGCATCACCCTGCCGATGCTGCGGCCGTCGCTGTTCCTGTGCGCGGTGATCGGGCTGCTGAACTCCTTCACCTCGTTCGACCTCGTCTACGTCATGACCAATGGCGGCCCGGGCCACGCGACGGAGCTGCTGATCACCTACATCTACAAGCTCGGCTTCGGGCAGACGCGCTTCGACGCCGCGGCCGCCGTGACGATGGTGCAGTTCACCTTGCTCCTGGCGTTGACTTGGCTGGCCAACCGCGCCGCCGGCGGCAATGCCGGCGCTGTGGAGCGCGACTGATGCGGCGCCGCCGCTGGTCACACGCGGCGCGCCACGCCGCCCTCGTCGCAATCTGCACCCTGATGCTGCTGCCCTTCTACTGGGTGCTAAAGACGGCGGTGACCGACGAGAACATCTACGTCTATCCACCGCGCCTGCTGCCGCGCGATCCGCATCCCTACAACTTCGTGGACGTCTGGTACTTGATCCCCTTCCCACGCTACCTGCTGAACAGCGCGCTCGTCTCGGGGCTGACAGTTGCGGGAAACGTCGTGCTGAACGCCATGGCGGCCTACGCGCTGACGCGGCCCTTTCCGGGCCGGCGCTGGGTCCTGCTGCTGCTGCTGTCCTGCATGCTGATCCCGTTCCAGGCCACCATCATCCCGGCCTACCTGATCACGGCGCGGATGGGGCTGCTGAACACCTATCTCGGCCTTGCCCTGCCGATGCTGTCCACCATCGTCTGCATCTTCATCTACAAATCCGCCTTCGAGGCGGTGCCGCGCAGCCTGATCGACGCCGCCCGCATCGACGGCCTGTCGGAATGGCGCATCATCGCCCGAGTGCTGCTGCCGCTCTCGCGCCCGGCCATCGCCACCAACGTGATCCTGGCCTTCATTTGGTCCTGGAACAGCTTCATGTGGCCGCTGATCATCACCCGGGATGCGGACATGCAGACCCTGCCGCTCGGTCTCGCGCGTTTCCTTTCGTACATGGAGGACACGACCGGCGCGCTCTATGCCTTCGTAGTAATGGTGCTGGTCCCGGGGATCGTGGTGTTCCTGATGGCGCAATCGGCGTTCATCCGCGGCCTGACGGCCGGGGCGACGAAGGGATGAGCTGGCTGCTCTCGCGCTGGGTCGTGCTGCCGGCGGCGATGGCAGCCATCGTGCTCAGCTGGAACCTGTGGGTCGCGACGCATGCCGGCGGCGTGGTGGAGGGGCGCGTGGTGGATGCGGCGGGGCGAGCGGTGCCGGGGGCGGAGGTGGTACTATATGGCCGGTCTTTCGTCACCAACGACGAGCGCCAACGCACCCGCGCCGGCGATGGCGGGATTTTCCGGTTCACGGGCAACGCCAGCCACGCGCTGCAACTCCAGGCCGAAGCGCCGGGGCTGGGGCGATCGGAGCGGGTGACGGTGCGGCTGCTATTCCGGGCCCAGGACACACGGCTCCCGACGCCGCTACGCTTAGAGGGGGCGCCGCTACGCATCGGAGGCGCGCCGTCGTGAGCGTGAGTGGCCGCACCCGGCTGGTGTTCCTGGCAGGCGACCCGGTGGACCACGCGAAGGGCTTCTCTGAGTACGCCGAGGCCCTCGCCGCCGCCGGGCTGGATGCGGCCTACCTGCCGGTCCACGTGCCCTCGGGGGAGCTAGGCCGGCTCCTGGACGGCCTGCGCCGCGCGCGAAATCTGGCGGGAGTGGTGGCCACGATCCCGCACAAGCAGGCAGCCCGCGCCCTGGCCGCGCCGGACGCGGCGGCGCGGCGCGCGGGCTCCGCCAACCTGCTGCGTCCCGCCCCCGACGGCGAAGGGTGGGAGTGCTCCATAGTGGACGGGGCTGGCTTCCTGGCTGCGACGGACGCCGCCGAGATGGTCCTCGCTGGGCGGCGCGTGCAGGTGCTGGGCGCCGGTGGCGCCGGACGGGCCGTGGCTATGGCCATCGCCGAGCGTGTGCCGGCGAGCCTCGCCCTGCACGACCCGGACCCGGCGCGCGCGGCGGCGCTCGTCGCCGACATAGCGCGCGAGTTCCCCGGCCAGCCCGTCGCCGCCGCGCTAGGGCCGAGTGATGTGGTGGTGAACTGCTCGCCTGTTGGGATGGGGCATGATGCCGCGCTGCCTCTTCCGGACGAGCTGATCCCGCACGGCGGAGACGTGTACGACATCGTCAACCGGCTCGACACGCCATTGCTCCTGGCTGCGCGTCGGCGCGGCTGCCGCACCGATCACGGCCGCAGCATGATGCTGGCGCAGATACCCCTCGTGCTGCAGTGGTTCTTCGAACGATGAGCCCGCGCACGGTGGTGCTGCACGCCGACGATGTCGGCATGTGCCACGGTGCGAACAGCGCGTTCCTCGCCCTCGCCCGCGCCGGGCGGATTGACTGCGGCAGCGTCATGGTGCCCTGCCCGTGGTTCCCCGAGATCGCCGAGGCCGCCGCAGCGGACCCCTCCCTCGACCTCGGCGTGCACCTGACACTGACCAGCGAGTGGCCGCGCTATCGCTGGGGGCCGATCTCCACCCGCAGCCGGGCCAGCGGGCTGCTCGATCCGGACGGGTATCTCTGGCGCGACGTTCCCTCCATGCGCCGCGCCTTGGTGCTGGAGGCGGCCGAGGCCGAGATGGAGGCGCAGCTCGGGCGTGCCCTCGCGGCAGGGATGGATGTGACCCATCTGGACACGCATATGGGCGCGGCGCTGGTTCCGGAATTGCTCGACATCACCCTGCGCCTGGCCCGCCGCCATCGCCTGCCGGTGCTGCTGCCAAGCGATTTCGGCTCCTATCTCGGCGTGCTGAGGATGGGCGAGGTCGACCCCGGCCCTTACGCCATCGCGGCGGAGGCGCTGGCGGCGGAGGGCATGCCGTGTTTCCAGCGCTTTCTGATGACCCCCGGCGCTTCATCCGGGGAGGCTGAGGTAGCCTACGATGCGCTGCTGTCCTCTGCGGGGAACGGGCTGACCTTCCTGGCCCTGCACCCCAACGCGCCGGGCGACATCGAAGCGATCGTAGCCGACCATCCTCACGCCCGGTCCGAATGGAGGACAAACGAATATCGCCTCCTCACTGCCGGGACGCTGGACGCCAGCATCGGGCGCCACGGGCTTCAGCGCGCAGGGATGCGCGAGTTGCGGAACGCCTGGCGCACTGGCCCTTGAATGAACCTCCCACAATCTGGATCGGAAACAGCCATGGACGGGACCGTCGCTCGTGGCGCAGTGCCAGTGCTAGCGTGACCTTATGAGCATCGTCCTGCGCGAGCCGATGCCGCTCGACGAGTTCCTGGCCTGGAAGCGCGAGCAGGGGTGCTGTCAAGTTGGTGTAAGCACGCATCCCGAACCTACCCTAAGATCTCTACCCTCAAGCTCGTGGACACCTTGGAAGAGCAGTCCATCCTCGATGAAGTGCTGGAGCGTAGTAAGCCGCCGATACCGCCTGAATGCGCGGACCTGCACTATCTCCTTGCGACGCCGTTCCGCTACGCGCCCTATCCTCACGGCAGCCGCTTCCGACGGGCGAACCAGCAAGAAGGCGCGTTCTATGCTTCGGAGCAGGTCGAGACCTCAAGACTCCCCTCATTTTCAGATAGCACCGAACATCTCTGCGAAAACCGGTTGCCCGGCCAGCATCTGGCCGAACTGTTTGACGAGCGGCCGCA
>JBBSIT010000297.1:0-5873 GCA_038231995.1 Acetobacterales bacterium
ACCGCATTTTCTCCTCCGGCGACGATCTGGTCGCTCACTGCTGCGAAGCCTGGAACAAGCTCATCGCACAGCCGTGGCGCATCATGTCCCTCGGACTTCGAGACTGGGCGCATGGGTTCTGATCAGAGAGACTTGGTATTAAAGCGACCTGCATCGCGCGGGTAGCTCTGCGCCCTCCGCCGACTTACCCCGCCGAGAACCCGCCATCGACCGCAAGGCAGGCGCCGTTGACCATGGCGGCGTCGTCTCCCAGCAGGAAGCAGACCGTCCGCGCCACCTCCTCCGGCTCGACGAAGCGGCCGAGCGGGATGCGCGCCAGCATCGGCGCCGAGCGGGCCGGGTCCGACCAGGCCCGCTGCGCCATCGGCGTCAGGGTCACGGTCGGGTTGACGCTGTTCACCCGGATGCCGTGCGCGCCGAGCTCGATCGCCAGCACCCGGGTCAGCGCGTCCAGCCCGGCCTTGGACGCGCAATAGGCCGCATGCAGCGCCAGCCCGCGCGACGATGCCGTGCTCGACACGTTGACGATCGCGCCGCGGCGCCCGCGCGCGACCAGATCGCCCGCGACCACCTGCGCCAGCCGCAGCGGCGCCCAGGTATTGACCCGCAGCACCGCCTCGAACGCCGCCGGCGTCGTCGCCAGCGCCGGCTCCAGGATGGAGATGCCGGCATTGTTGACCAGCAGATCGAACGGCAACGCCGCGGCGACCACGGCCGTCGCCCCCTCGACGTCGTCGAGATCGGCGACGATGGTGCGGCAGCCCGTCTCCGCCGCGAGGCTGTCGAGGTCGGAGGCGGTCCGCCCGAGCGCCACCACCTCGGCGCCCCGCGCCGTCAGCATCGCCGCCACCGCCCGGCCGATCCCCTTGCCGGCTCCGGTCACCAGCGCGCGCCTTCCGGAGAACTGGCCCGGGTCGTCCATGTCGCGGCACTCCCATCACTCGATCCAGCGCAGATTAAACCAGTTCGCGCCACGATTTGAGCGGAAGCGGATAGGAAGGTCCGAGGCGGACCCGTCCGCTCCCGGGTCAGGACCCCGCGGCCGTGGCGTCGTTGAGCCCGGCCTCCACCAAGGCGCGCAGCGCCGCCGCGTCGGCCAGCAGCAAGGCGGCGCGGCTGCGGCGCAGCAGGCCGGCGCGCATGAAGGCCGACAGCTCGCGCGACACCGCCTCGCGCCGGGCGCCGATGCGGGCGCCCAGTTCCTCCTGCGTCGGCGGCGGGCTGAGGCACAGCGTGCCGTCGGGGCGGCTCCGTGCCAGGCGCAGCAGCTCGGCTGCCAGGCGCAGCCGGATTGGCAAGGCGGCATGCTCCAGCAGCCGCCGGTTCTGCTCGCGCACACGCGCCGTCAGCAGCCGCATCAGGCGCAGCCCGACCTCGCGGGAGGCGAAGGCGAGGTCCAGGAAGGC
The DNA here is from genome assembly GCA_038231995.1 of Acetobacterales bacterium. GTDB lineage: Bacteria > Pseudomonadota > Alphaproteobacteria > Acetobacterales > Acetobacteraceae > JBBSIT01. Next base: position 1,407 of record JBBSIT010000297.1, read on the forward strand.
CGCAGCCGGCGCGACGCACAGGCGGGTGCGCACCAGCGCCTCGATGCGCGCCGAGCGCGGCACGCCGTCGATGGCCGCCATCTCGCCCACCAGCTCCCCCGCCACGCGGTCGCCCAGGATCTGGGTGCGGCGCCCGTCCGCCGTGCGCACCAGCACGCGCACGCTCCCCTGCAGGACGAACAGCACGTCGGTGGTGGGATCGTCGAGATCGAGCACGACCTGGCCCGGCGCCGCATCCATCCAGTGCGCGTGCGCCGCGAAGCGCTCGACGGCCGGCGCCGCCGCGCCGGTCAGGAAAGCGTGGTGGGCCAGGGCCTGCAACGGGCCGGCGGTGGAGGACATCGCCCAATGATACGCGCCTGCAAGCTTTCATGCAGCCACGATGAGCGCCAGTGCCATCGAGGGGCACGCACGAGGTGTGCCGAAACGCACAGCGGCCGGGTCGGGGCAGCCGTAGGTGTGCGCATGGCCATCGCGGCGGTGACCAGGGCCAGAAGGGCCGAGGACCGCCGGGATACGAGGCCAGCACGTCCGGAGGCTATCATGAGCATCAACAACGTTTTCGCAGCCGCCCTCGCGACCTTGCCGCTCGCCTGCTTCAGCCCAGCCCAGGCGGGTGAAGCCAACGGGCCGGGCATCGAGGCGAGCAATTACGGGAGCTGGACGTTCGTCCAGGACGCGGCCGGGCCGGCCGATGCCGGATCGGAGGCGTATGTCTCGCAGGGCCGCTTCACCGGCATGGCGCCCGACATCGCCGTCTCCGACGTGGGCGCCGAGGGGCCGGTGCCGGCCGGCAAGGCTCTGTCGGTGGACAGCATGACCAACCGGGGCAGCGTCGCCTTCGCGGCAGCTGGAAAGCGGCCGGGAGGCTGACCCCTGCAGCTGGATAAGGCGTAACGACGGGGGCCGGCGCAATGCCGGCCCCTCCTTCTGACCGGGATGGCGGCGCTCTCCGGGGCGCGCTCACGTCCCCTGATAGCCGAGCAGCCGCGGCAGCCAGAGCACGGTGTCCGGCACGAAGATCATGACCAGCAGCGCAAGCAGCAGGATCCCGATGAACAGCCATACCTCGCGGATGATGTCGCGCAGCGGGATCCCGGTCAGCCCGTTCATGACGAACAGCAGCACGCCGTAGGGCGGCGTGAGCAGGCCGATCATGATGTTGATGACGATTACGACACCAAAATGAATCAGGTCGATGCCGAGCGCCCGGCAGGCGGGCAGGAACAGCGGCACCATGACGAGCAGCAGCGTCGTCGCGTCGAACAGGCAGCCGAGCAGCAGTAACAGGCCGTTGACGAGCAGCAGGAACACGATCGGCGACACGTTCACCGTCTGCAACCACCCGGAGATCACTTGCGGGATGTTCTCGCTGGCGACGATGTAGTTCAGCACGAAGGCGCCCGCGATCAGCAACGCGACGACGGCGGTGGACCGCGCCGATTGCGCGAACAGGTCGATGACGTCCTTGAGGGTCAGCGCGCGATAGACGGCGCCGGCGAGGAACAACGCGTAGAGCGCGGCGATGGAGGCGGCCTCGGTCGGCGTCGCGGCGCCGCCGTAGATGCCGAACAGCAGGATGACGGGCAGCATCAGCGGCGGGAACGCCCGCAAGGTCGCGCGCGGGATGTCGCGCAGCGGCACCGCCTCGTCGCGCGGGAAGTCGCGGCGATGCGCGACCCAGGCGATGGCGAGCATCAGCGAGGCGCCCATCATGAAGCCGGGCACGATGCCGCCGAGGAACAGGTAGCCGATCGAGGCGCCGGAGACGAGGGCGTAGAGCACCATCGGGATCGAGGGCGGGATGATCGGGCCGATGGTGGCCGCCGCCGCCGACACAGCCGCAGCGAAGCCCGGCGGGTAGCGCCCGGTCTTGACCATCATCTCGGTCAACAGCTTGCCCACCGCGGCGGCGTCGGCGATGGCGGAGCCCGACATGCCGGCGAAGATGATGTTGGCGACCACGCTGACATGGGCGAGGCCGCCGCGGAACCGGCCGACGATGGCCTGGCAGAATAGCAGCAGCCGCTCGCTGACGCCGCCGGCGTTCATCAGGTTGGCGGCCAGGATGAACAGCGGCACCGCGAGCAGCACGAAGCTGTCCACGAGGTTGTTGAGGATCTGCTCGGAGAACAGCCCGACATCCCGTCCGGTGAGGACCAGGTAGGCGATCGAGGACACGAACATCGCGTAGGCGATGGGCATGCCGAGCGCCGCCAGGCCGAAGAAGCCGGCCAGCAGCAGGATGAACGGGACGCTCATTCCGGCAGGGACGAGGGCGGCTCGTCGAGCGTCCGTTCCCAGCGCGACGACAGCAGCTCGCGCGCCCGCAGCCCGGCGCGCACGACGACCGCGACGCAGAACACGATGAAGATGGAGTAGAGCCAGTCGTAGCGCAGGCCCATCACCGGCGTCTTCTCGAACTTCATGAAGCGTATCCAGTCGATCGTCCCGGGCAGCGCGACCGCGAAGGCGACCGCCACGAGCAGGGCCGAGACCGCGGCGAGGACCCGCTGGACCCGGCGCGGCGAGATTGTGACCAGCATGTCGAAGGTGATCTGGTCGCGCTCCCTCAGCATGAAGGCGGCGCACCAGAACACCACCCAGAGATAGCAGACGAGCGTCGCTTCCTGGGTCCAGGCGGTCGGATCGTTCAGGACGTAGCGGGTGAAGACCTGCAGGATGAAGGCGGCGAACATGGCGGCGAAGACGATTGCCGCCACGGTCTCGATGCCACGGCGGAGGCGGTCGGCGAGGCGAGGCACCGCCGGGTCACTTCACGGCGTTGATGCGCTCGACCATGCCCTTGGGCCAGGTCTTGGACCACTCCGATTCGAGGTAGGCCTTCTGCACGTGCGCGCGGAACGCATCGACGTCGGGCGAGTAGACCTTGAGGCCCTGCTGCTTGATGAACTCGACGAGCTCGGCCTCCTCCTTGATGCGGTTCTCGTCGTTGTAGGCGATGGCCGCCTTCGCAGCCTGCATCACGGCCGCTTTCTGCTTGGCGTCGAGCTTGTTCCAGACTGGGCCGGCGAGGGAGAGGAAGATGCCGTCCACGAGATGGTTCGTGAGCACGACCTGCTTGGTCACTTCGTAGAACTTCGCGGCCTTGTCGGTCGGGAGCGGGTTGTCCTGGCCGTCGATCGCGCCGGATTGCAGCGCCGTGTAGATCTCGGTGAAGGCGACGGGCAGCGGGTTGGCGCCGAGCGCCTTGCCAAGGAACAGCCAGGTGTCGGAGCTCGGCATCCTGAGCTTCACGCCGGCGAGGTCGGCCGGCGTCCTGACCTCCTTCTCGCCGCGCAGGTCGAGCTGCCTCGTGCCGAGATAGCCGACGGTGAGGATCTTGATGCCCATCTTGTCCTCGACGAGCTTGAACATCTCCGCGCCGATCTCGCCGTTGAACACCTTCGCCTGGTGCTCGGGGTCGCGGATCAGGTAGCCGGCCGTGAAGATAGACCACTCCGGTATCTGCTTGGCGATGTCCTGCGCCGAGATCATCGCCATCTCTAAGTTGCCGCGCTGCATGGCCGCGGGCTCGGTGCCCTGCTTGAACAGCGTGCCGTTGAGGTGGATCTCCACGTCGAACTGACCCGGCGCCAGCGTGTTGAGCTGGTCGCGGAAGATCGGCAGCATCTTGGGGTGCCAGTCGCTATCGACCGCCGGCGTCGAGATGCGCAGCTTGATCGGGTTCGCAGCCGCCGCAGCGCCCGCCATGCCCGCGAGGCCGAGCGCCGCGAGAGCGCCCATCGTGAATCCGCGCCGGTGCGAGAGGGTCATCGGTCGTTCTCCCCAGGATGCCGCGGAATGCCCGGGACTGCGTGCGGCCCCTTGCTCCTGCATGAGTTTGATCTGGCGGTTAGCGATATTCCAGTAACATGTCAATTATCGATGTTCGCCGATGCCAGGCTCTCATCGGCATTGCAACCCTACGTGCAACCCAGTAACATGTCACTACGCAACGGGCTTTGACCCAGGGAGACGATCTCAGTGGCCACAGGTGAACGCTTCGGGCTCTCGGCGGCGCTGACCCTGCCGGTGACGGCGAAGGGCGCGGTCGATCTGGGGCGCCTCGCCGGGCACGCGCGCTGGTGCCTCGGCACCGGCTGCGCCAGCGTCACCGCCTTCGGCACGACAGGCGAAGGCGCGTCGCTCGGCATGAGCGCGCGGGAGCAGGTGCTCGGCGCCCTGATCGGCGCGGGACTCGATCCGCGGCGCGCCATCGTCGGCGGCGTGGCAGCCTCCTCGATGCACAACGCCATCCTGCAGACCCGGCTGCTGATGGACGCCGATTGCCGGGCCGTGCTGCTGACGCCGCCGTTCTATTTCAAGGGCGTCACGGATGACGGCTTGTTCGCCTGGTTCGCCCGCGTGTTCGAGAAGCTCGGGCCGCAGGCGCGGGACGTCCTCCTCTACAACATCCCCACGGTCACCGCGGTGCCGCTCTCGGTCGAGCTCGTCGGCCGGCTG
>JBBSIT010000298.1:0-5867 GCA_038231995.1 Acetobacterales bacterium
CGCTCGTGGATGTCCTGCGGCGTCAGGTGCCGCTCGAACACGCTGCGCTCCTCGAGGTCGCCCATGCCGGCGCAGCGGGCGAGCTTGTCGAAGATGACCCGGCGATACGGCGCGAACATCCGGGACCAGTCGTGGTTCGGTTGCAGGTAGGGCGTGTGCACCAGGATATAGAGCGCCTCCCCGCCCGGCGGCGCGACGCCGGGTTCTGTGCGGGCGGGAGCGGCGATGTAGCAGGACGGGTCGGCCGCCGGCGTGCACATGCCGTAGATGTCGTCGAACTCCTGCTCCGGGTCCTTCGAGAACACGAAGCTGTGGTGCAGCAGGTGATCGTAGGCGCGGTCGAGGCCGAGATAGAGCACGACGCCGGAGCACGCCGGGTCGCGCTTCCAGCGGCGGTCGAAGCTGCGCTGCGGCGCGCCGCCGACGAGCTCGCGATAGGTGCGGACAGAGTCCATGTTCGAGACGACGGCGGACAGGCGCACGGTCTCGCCCGCCTCGGTGACGACGCCGGTGGCGCGCCCGCCCTCGGACAGGATGCGGGCGATGCCGGTGCTGGGCCGCAGGTCCACGCCTAGCTCGGACGCCAGCCGTTCCAATGCGACCGGCACGGCGCGGGTACCGCCCATGGGATACCAGACTCCGCATTCGGTCTGCATGTGGGCGATGCTGCACAGCACGGCGGGCGAGTTGTAGGGCGAGCTGCCGACATACTGCACGAAGTGGTCCAGCATCTGCGACACGCGGCCGTCCGGCACGCGCTTGCGGATCTGGCTGGCGACCGAGGTGCCCATGCGCAGGCTCAGCACCTCGCGCAAGGTGGCGAGGTTCATGCCCTTGAGCCCGAGCGTGTCGGAGATGCCTTCGACCGACTTCCAGAAAAAGAACTTCTCGCTGACGGAGTGCAGCCCCTCGCTCATCTGCATGAAATCGCGGAAGCCGCCCTCGCTGCCCGGCGCGAACTTGGCGATGGCATCCGCCATTGCGGGCACGTTCTCCTGCAGGTCGAGCACGCTGCCATCGTCGAAGAAGCAGCGCCACTGCGGGTCCACGCGCCTCAGGTCGAGGTAGTCGTGTATGCTGCGCCCCGCCTCGGCGAACACGCGGCCGAGCACCTTGGGCACGGTGAGGATGGTCGGCCCCATGTCGAACCGGAAGCCTTGCTCCTCCAGCACCGCCGCCTTGCCGCCAAGCCAGGGGTTCTTGTCGAACAGAACCACCTTGTGCCCGCGGGCGGCGAGGGTGCAGGCGGCGGCGAGTCCGCCAAGCCCCGCGCCGACGACGCCGACCGGAAGCGCGCTCGGGGGACGGGACATGGCGTTCATAGGGCCTCCGCTATAGCCGGAATGTAGTGGTCGCTCGCCATCGCGCTGGGCTGATCCCAATCCGGGTCGAGGCTAAGGTCCTCGGCCATCAGCCGCGCGGTGATGCGGGCGCTCTCGAAGATGACGGGCAAGCCGCTGCCAGGGTGTGTGCCGCCGCCGACGAGATAGACGCCATCCAGGTCCTCGAACCGGTTGCGCGGCCGGAAATGCAGCATCTGCCGGAGCGAGTGGGCCAGGTTGAACGTGGCGCCGCGATAGACTTGCAGGTCGTGCTCCCAGCCCTGCGGGGTCAGTATCTTCTCGAAGCGGATGCGGCGCTCGATGTCGCGGATGCCGATGCGCTCCAGCCGCCGCAAGGTCAGCGCGCGGTAGCGGGCCTGCTCGGCTGGCCAGTCGATCCCCCCGCCGACGCGATGCCCGACCGGGACCAGGACATAGAGCGTCGAGTGGCCCGGCGGGGCAAGCGCCGGGTCGGTGACGCATGCGTTCTGCACGTAGAAGCTGGGATCGCCTGGCGCTTGCCCGGCCTCGATCTCGGCGATGTTCCGGCGATAGTCGCCCGCCAGGTAAATCGTGTGATGCGCGAGATCGGGAAAACCGCCCTCAAGCCCGAGATACATCATGAAGGTCGAGCAGGAGAACTTCTTGCCGGCGATCTTGCGGTCGGACCAGCGGCGCCGGATCACGTCCGGCACCAGGTTGGTCATGGTCTGGGCGAAGTCGGCATTGAGCACGAGCGCGTCGAACCGCTGCTCGACGCCGCGGCTGCGCACGCCCACCGCGCGCCGCCCCTCGAACAGTATCTGCTCGATCGGCTCCGCGAGCTTGATCTTGACGCCGAGGTCGCGCGCGACCCGCGCCAGGGCGCCCATGACGGCGCCGCAACCGCCGCGCGGGTGATAGACGCCGTACTCGTACTCCATGAACGACAGGATGGTGAACAGGCTCGGGCAGCGGAACGGCGACATGCCCAGGTATTTGCTCTGGAAGCTGAACGCGAGCCGCACCCGCTCGTCGCGGAAATAGGTGCCGAGGTCGGTATCCACGGTGCGGTGCGGGCGCATCAGCGGCAGCGAGCGGATCATGTCCGGCCGCAGCAGGTCGCGCGCGCCATTGAACGCGCTCTCCAGCAACGGCCGAAAGGCGGCCAGCTTGCGGCGGTTGTCGGCCATGAAGCGGGGCAGGGCGGCGGCATCAACGGCCGAGAACTTGGCGATCTCGTCCGCCATGCGCGCCATGTCGCCGGTCGCGAACAGGTCGCCGCCGGCCTCGAACTTGAGGTGGTACTGCGGGTCGAGGCGGATCAGCTCGACCTCGTCCTCCAGCCGCCGGCCGCAGGCGGCGAAGATGTCGGCCAGCACGCGGGGATACAGGAAGAAGGTCGGACCCATGTCGAAGCGGAACGTGCCGCTCTCGGTGGGCGCCGTGATGGTCGAGGACCGGCCGCCGACGCGATCGAGCCGCTCGAACAGGGTGACGTCCACGCCGGCTTTGGCCAGCAGCATCGCGGCGGCGAGACCTCCGGGACCTGCGCCTACGATGCCGACCCTGCGGGTCCCAGCCGTGCGAGTCACCGGCACGTGGGGGTTCTCATCAGACATGGTGTCATGCGCGAATCCTAACCCCTCTCTTGCCGACCCGATAGGCGCGCTACACTTGGGGCCATGAACAAACTTGTCATCGGCCCGGAAGACCACGCCGTGCGCGCCTCGCTCGCCAACGCCCGAGATGCCGCGTCGGTTTGGGCAGCGACGCCACTTGCCGTGCGCGTTGAGGTGCTGCGCCGGGTGCGCCGGCTGATCGCGCGCGACGCCGCGGCGCTGGCCGCCACCGTCGCCCGCACGCCGGCCGATACGCTGGTGGCGGAGGTTCTGCCGCTGGCCGAGGCGGCGCGCTTCGCCGCGCGCGCGGCATCCCGGGTGCTGCGTCCGCGCCCGGCGCCGGGTGGGCGGCCGCTCTGGCTCCTGGGCGTCTCGGCCACGATCCGGCGGGAGCCGCTGGGCGTCGTGCTGGTGCTGGCGCCCTCGAACTACCCGCTGTTCCTGCCGGGCGCGCAGGTGCTGCAGGCGCTGGTCGCCGGCAATGCCGTATGCGCCAAGCCGGCGCCGGGATGTGCGCCGCCGCTGCTGGCCCTCGCTGCCCTGCTCGCCGAGGCCGGGCTGCCGCCTGGGCTGCTGCACGTATTGGGCGACTCCGTGGAGACTGGCCGGGCCGCGAGTCGTGCCGGGTTCGATCACGTCGTGCTGACCGGTTCGGCCGAGACCGGCGCGGAGGTACTGGCCGAGACCGCACGCACGCTGACGCCCACCACGGTGGAGCTGTCCGGCTCGGATGCCGTGTTCGTGCTGCCCGGCGCGGATGTGCCGCTCGTCGCGCGCTGCCTGGCCTACGGGTTGCGGCTGAACGGCGGCGCCACCTGCATCGCGCCGCGCCGCGTGTTCGTGCCGCACGCGATGGCGCCGGCGCTGGAGGATGCGCTGCTGGCGCTGGTCCCGGGCATCCCCGCCGCAGGGGTGCCGCCGAAGATCGTCTCCCGGCTGGACGCGCTGGTGGCGGACGCCGTGGCGGCGGGAGCGCGTCTCTGCACGCTGGCGGGACCTGGCCTGCCCATCGTCCTGGCGGACGCCGACCCGGCGATGGAGCTGCTGCAGTCTGACGTGTTCGCGCCATGGCTGGCGTTCGTGCCCGTCTCCGACCCGGCGATGGCGTTGGATAGGGCGGCCGCGTGTCCATTCGCGCTCGGCGCCAGCGTGTTCGGGCCGGAGGCGGCGGCGATGGCGTTCGCGGAGGGGGTGCACGCCGGGTCGGTGTGCGTGAACGACCTCATCGTGCCGACCGCAGATCCCCGCCTGCCGTTTGGCGGACGCGGGCGCAGCGGGTTCGGGGTGACGCGCGGCGCCGAGGGCTTGCTGGCGATGACGGCGCCCAAGACCGTCAGCGTGCGGCGCGGCCGGTTCCGCCCGCATCTGGCCGCGCCGGCCCTCGGGGACGAGGCGCGGTTCACGCACATGGTGGCGCTGCTGCATGGCGGCCGGCGCGCGAGAGGCGCCGCGTTGCGCGGGTTGGCGTTGGGACGGTGACGGACCGGGCGCCTCGGCGCCCGGTCCGCACGCTTCAGGCGATCGGCGTCTTCTCGGGCAACGCGGACAGTGCGCGGGCGAGCGACTGGTCGGGATCCCTGAACAACTGCCCGCCGACGAAGCCGGCTAGCGCCGCGCCGATCATCGGCGCCACCCAGAACAGCCAGAGCTGGCCGATATAGGCGCCACCGCCGAACAGCGCCGGTCCAGTGCTGCGCGCCGGGTTGACGGAGGTGTTGGTGACCGGGATCGAGATCAGGTGGATCAGGGTCAACGCCAGGCCGATCGCGATGGGGCCGAAGCCGGCCGGAGCTTGCGAGCTGGTGGAGCCCAGGATCACCAGCAGGAAAAAGAAGGCCAGGACCACCTCGGCGACGAGGCAGGCGAGCAGGCTGTACTTGCCCGGGCTCAGGTCGCCGTAACCGTTGGACGCGAAGCCGCCCGTCACGAAGTCGGGCTTGCCAGAAGCGATCAAGTAGAGCACGCCGGCGGCGACGATGGCGGCGATCACCTGCGTCACGATGTAGGGCAGCACGCCGGAGGAGCTGAAGCGTCCACCCGCCCACAGCCCCACCGTCACCGCCGGGTTGAAGTGCCCGCCCGAGATATGCCCGACGGCGTAGGCCATGGTCAGCACCGTCAATCCGAAGGCGAGCGCTACGCCGGCGAAGCCGATGCCGAGCTGCGGGAAGGCCGCCGCCAGCACGGCGCTGCCGCAGCCGCCGAAGGTGAGCCAGAAGGTGCCGAGGAACTCGGCCGAGAGGCGTTGGGTCATCGTCATCGCGTTGTTCTCCAGGGATAAGGGTTTCAGGCAAAGGCAGCAGCGGGAGCGACGGAGTCCTGGTCGCCCAGCCGGACCCCCAGCCGCTCTGCCAGCCGCAGCACGTCGAGCATGAGCGCGGTCTTGACGGCGCGCTCATCGGCGGCATTACGCACGACGAGCCGGCAGGACAGCTCGACCTCGATCCCGTCGGGACCGATCGCGTTGACGCCGACCTGCACATGGTCGGACTGCACCTCCGGCACCCGCGCCGCCAGCGCCGCCAACTCGTCCATGAAGGTGGCGAGCCGGTCGGGCGCGGTGCCGTGCGCGACCAGCAGCTTGGCCTTGGCGACCCGGTGCCGCCTGGTGCCCAGGTTGTTCACCGTGGCGTCGGCCAGCTTGCCTTTGGGCACGAACACCAGGCTGTCCTCGGCCGTGCGGATGCGGGTGGAGCGGATGCCCACGTGCTCGACCGTGCCCTGGGTGTCCCCGGCCACGATCCAGTCGCCGCGGCGGAACGGCCGGTCCGCGACCAGGATGCCGGCGCCGAACACGTTGGACAGCGTCTCCTTGGAGGCGAACGCCACTGCCAGGCCGCCGATGCCCAGGCCGGCGATCACCCCCTCATAGGGGATCGACAACGCGTCGGCGATGAACAGCAGCCCGCCGGTGACCAGCACCAGCTTGAGCGCCCCGAGCAGC
>JBBSIT010000299.1:0-5850 GCA_038231995.1 Acetobacterales bacterium
ACTTAGGGCAAATGGGAAAACGGGGTTAGGTGCGTTTGGATTGAGTCCGCAAGCCCCGTTTCTCTGACGCGCTCTGGCGGCGGTCGCCAGCGCGTAAGCGGCCGTGCCGCGCTCGCCGGAGTCATATGCGCGCTTACGCGCTGCGCTCCGATCTTCCGCGGCTGCGCCAGAGCCTACGCCGCATGACCCATGTCAGCGCCGCCGTCATGGCTCACCCGGGCCCTGCGTTCGAATGCTGGAGCACGGTACCGACGAGGACGGCCCGCGACCTCGCCCGCCGTCTTTAATGCCGATCCTTATCTTCCATCGCGCCAGGGGCCCAATAACGAGAAAGCATCGTGAAATTCATGCGAAAAATTGGAACGTTTGAGCTTGCCTTACGCAGCGCAGCCGATATCATAAATACGACATCGGGGCGGAAAAATGAGCGTAAGATCAAATCTGGTTTCGCGAGTCCGACCATTTCTCGACCGCAATCCTGGTCTGAAGGATGTCGCGAAGCACATCGATCTGTGCCTCAGTGCGCGAGCGCTACGGCCGCGAGGTCGAGTTCCAGCTCAACTACGTGGTGATGCGCGGGACATGCGACCCCGAGACGCTCGCCGCCGCCTGGGCGTTCGCCGAGCGGTTCGACATGTTCTTTCACCTGGACCTCGCGAGCCCGATGACGCCCTTCTTTCGGAATACGGACGCCGATCTCGTCGCGGGCGAGGCGGAGCGGCCAGGGTTGGAGCGGCTCGCGGAAGCGCTGCTCGCCTACAAGCGCGAGCAGCCGGCGCGGCTGCTGCACTCGCCCGAGTTCCTGCGCTCCGTGCCCGACTGGATGATCAAGGGCACGCAGATGCGGGTGCCGTGCGACGCCTACAACATGATCTGGATCGGCGCGGACGGCTCGGTGCAGCTCTGCGACACCGCCTTGCCGCTCGGCAACGTCAACGAGACCCGGCTGCACGACATCCTGTTCGGCCCGGCGCACGTGAGGGCGGCCCAGGACGCCTTCAAGCTGAACTGCCCCAACTACACCTGCATGGTGGACACCCGAATTCAGAAGCACGCGCCCAGCCTGCGCCGATACCGAGAGCCCCTGCCGGGGGAGCGCGCGCATGTCTGACGCTGCCGATGCCGGGCGTCCCGCCGGCGCGGGGCTGCTCGACTCCGCCCGCACCGCGGTCCGCAGCGTCGCCCGCCGCAATCCCGCGCTGAAGCGCGCGCTGATCGGCGCGCAGACCGGCTTCGGCTTGGCCGAGCACACCGTGGCCCAGGTGATCCCGGCCGTGCTGCGCCCGCGGCCGCTGACCGTGGCCGTGACGGCTCAATGCAACCTGCGCTGCACCGGCTGCCGCTACGGGCGGCACTTCATGCCGGGCGAGCAGCTCAGCCTGGAGAAGATGCGCGAGCTGCTGGACGACGCGCAGGCTTGCGGCATCGAGCACGTCCGCCTCTACGGTGGCGAGCCCCTGCTGCATCGCGACCTGCCGGCGATCGTGCGGCACTTGGTGGAGCTCGGCCTGTCCACCTACGTGACCACCAACGGCACCCTGCTGCGTCAGCGCTTCGACGCCCTGTACGACGCCGGGCTGCGCAGCCTGACGATCGGCTTCTACGGCACGGGCGCGCGCTACGACGCCTATGTCGGCCGGCGGGAGCGTTATGCCCGGCTGGAGGAGGGCATGTCGCACGTGCGCCGCCGCTACGGGCGCGACGTCTCCGTCCAGCTCAACTACCTGATCAGGCGTCCCTCGTGCGATCTCGAAGCCCTGCGCGACGCCTGGGAGTTCGCCGTCCGGCACGAGCTGACGTTCAACACCGACCTGATCCACTACTCGCTGCCCTACTTCACCGAGGGACCGGAGCGCGCGCTGCAGTTCACCGAGGCGGACCGGTCTGCGCTGGAGGCGCTCGCCGCCGAGCTGGTGCGGCTCAAGCAGGCGCACCCGGAGCGGATGAAGGACTCGCTCATGAGCCTGCGCTCCATCCCCGACTGGCTGCTGAAGGGGCCGGACATGCGCTTGCCCTGCGACGCGCGCAGCCTGCTCTGGGTCGGCGCGGACGGGACGGTGCAGATGTGCTACGTCACCTTCCGCCTGGGCAACCTGCACGAGCGCCGGCTGCCGGACATGCTGTTCGGCGACACCCACAAGCAGGCCGCGCGCGACGCCTTCGCGCTGAACTGCCCCAACTGCCACTGCGAGCGCGACGCGCGCGTGCAGAAGCACTTGCCGAGCCGCCGGCTCTACGGCGCCTCGCCCGCGTAGAGCCGGCGGTAGGTCGTCCACTCCTGCGCGAAGGAGAACCGCCCGGCCGCGGCCGGGCGCGCGCTCCCAGGTCTGCGCGCAGGGTCTCGTCGCCAAGCAGCCGGACGATGGCTTCGGCGAGCTTGGCCGGGTTGCCCGGCGGCACGAGCAGGCCGCATGCCTGGCCCGAGGCGTCCGCCAGCATCGCCGGCATGCCGCCCACCTCCGTGCAGATGCAGGCGCGGCCGCAGGCCATCGCCTCCAGCAACGCGAGGGGTGCTGCCTCATGGGCCGACGGCAGCACGAAGACGCTCGCCGCCCGGAGAAGGGGAGCGACATCGGGCACGTTGCCGACGCAGCGCACGAAGGGCAGGTCGCGCGCGAGCTCCTGGATGGACGCGAGCATCGGCCCTTGACCGGCGAGGACGAACACGGCTTCGGGATGGGCGGCCTGAACCAGGCGGGCGGCCTCGATGAGATCGACGTGCCGCTTCACTGGGTCGAAGCGGCCCAGATGCACGATGAGCGGGGTTCCAGGTGATACGCCCAGCCGGCCGTGCCAGCCGCCGTCGTCTCCCTCCGGCCGGAAGAGATCGAGGTCGATTCCGTTCCAGATGGTGCGGCAGCGCCGCAGCCAGCCGCGCGTGATCAGGCGATGGGTGAGCTCGTCGGACACGGAAGCGACCTGGTCCGCACGCCCGCCGCACCATCGCGTCAGCAGGCGCGCCGCGCGTGTGGGGTGGCCGGGCCAGGTGTGGAAGGTTGCGACGAGCCTCGGTGCGCGCCGCCCGAGTGCGATGCAGGCGAGCGCCGCGTAGCAGAGTGCCGTGTCGTTATGGGCGTGAACGACGCGGATGCCGCCCGCATCGATCTCGCGCGACAAGGTGCGGACGAAGCGGAGGTCCAGCCCTGATGCCCGGGGCAGGAAGCGGACCGGTACGGTTCCCGGGTCGAAGTCCAGCTCGGGCGAGCGGAACGGAGTGTCGAACAGCCAGAACTCCTGACGCCCACCCTCGGCGAGGCCTTGCCCGGCCAATCGAAGCGCCGCACGCTTCTTGCCGCCGATCGCGAGGCCGCTCAACAGGTGTATGACGGGGCAGCCCTGTCCCACGGTGGAAGTGGCGGAGCTTTGTTGGTTCATCAGCTTCCTATTCCGCGGCGTTCAGCTCGAATGCAGGACGGGTCCAGCCCGTCCACGAGCTAGCCACCGCCGCAGCGACGCTGAGCAGGCGACAGCTCCCTCGTGGTGTGAACCAGACGGAAGAATCCCGTCTGATTCGCACCACTAGCCTTTGTCTGGGGAACCGATTCACCTGACGCTTGGGAACCATGCGCCAGGATCGGACCACTAGAGCATGATCCGTGCTGATAGGCGCACAGATCATGCTCTAGCCTTTGTTTTTGCGAGCATCTTTATCGGACGGGTGATCCCGTTTGGTCGGATGATGCTCTAGCGATGTCGGCAGAGCCAGCAGGAGTTCATCGCGGTCGCGCTTACGCGCATGAAGTCCCAATCGTAGCTGACTTCGAGGCCTGGCTCATGGCACCGGTATGCCATCGCCGCAGCGGAAGCCATTGGGCTGGTTAGATTAGCGGTAAGCATAGATCAGAACGCTTCCAGACTCCACCCGCCGCATCGAGCTCCGAAATGGATCATCCAGGTGTTCTTTGAACACCCTCCGGCATGAATGGAAACCGCGGAATGCCGCAACCTTCCGTTGTGTTCCGGCACGGGTTTGGGCAGGCTCGTTCCGCCGGCGCTTCGAGGGACGGTTCAACAAGGGGGGAGCGAGGGATCATGAAGCATGCACTGCTGCTCGCGGGCGCGGTTGCGCTTGCGTCCGGGACGGCCGCCGTGGCGCAGCCAGCCGGGCCGACCGGGGCCGGACAGGTCGCCGGGCCACAAGCCGCGTCCCCAGCCGGACAGCAGGCTCCTGGGAGCGACAACCTGCGGCGCCTCGGGAACATGCAGTCCACGACGACGCCGATGGAGCTGGAGACGGTGCCGCAGACCGGCCGCCGGGCCGACCAGATCCGCGCCAACCTGAAGGACATCCGGCTGCCGCCGGGTTTCAAGATCGACCTGTATGCCGTAGTGCCGGACGCAAGCAACATGGCGGTGGGGCCGAACGCGGGCGTGGTGTTCGTCGGCAGCCGCAAGACCAAGCTGTGGGCGGTGACGGACCGCACCCGGGCGCGCGTGGCGGACGAGGTGAAGCAGTTCGCGCCTTCGGTGCAATTCCGCCAGCCCAGCGGAGTGTGCTTCAGCAAGGACGGGTTCCTGTTCGTGGCCGAGCACAACCGGGTGCTCGCCTTCGCCGCCGCCGAGTTCTTCTACGAGGGGCCGGACGTGGCGGTGGACGTGGTCTCGGACCAGCTCGTCCCGAAGGAGGACGAGAGCTTCAACCACGGGGCGCGCACCTGCCGCATCGGGCCGGACAACAAGTTGTACGTCACGCTCGGGCAGCCGTTCAACGTGCCGCCGCCCGGCAAGCTGGAGGGCTACGCGCGCGTCGGGCTCAGCGGCATCATCCGCATGGACCGCGACGGCAAGAACCGCGAGGTGTATGCCCGCGGCATCCGCAACTCCGTCGGCCAGGATTTCAACCCGCGCAACGGCGAGCTGTGATTCACCGACAACCAGGTGGACGGCATGGGCGACGACCAGCCGCCCGGCGAGCTGAACCGCGCGCCGCGGGCGGGCATGAACTTCGGCTTCCCCTGGTACGGCGGCGGGCACGTCCGCACGGCCGAGTACAAGAACGCCACGCCGCCGGCCGACGTGGTGTTCCCCGAGATCGAGACGGTCGCCCATGCCGCCGACCTTGGCATGAATTTCTACCGCGGCCGGATGTTCCCCGAGCAGTACCGCAACGCGATCTTCAGCGCGCAGCACGGCTCGTGGAACCGCACGAAGCCGGTCGGCGCAAGGGTGATGGTCACCTATCTCAAGCCGGACGGCAGCGCCGACCGCATGGAGGCCTTCGCGGAGGGCTGGCTGAACGACGAGACGGGCGAGTACAGCGGCCGTCCCGTGGACGTGGCGGAGCTCGCCGACGGCAGCCTGCTGGTGTCGGACGACTTCGCCGGCGCCATATACCGCATCAGCTACAGCGCCCCATGAGGCTGGGCAGCGTGAGGCTGGGTGCGCTCGCGCTGCTGGCGGCTCTTGCCGTTCCGTCCTGGGCAGGCGCCCAGGACGTGGCGGCAGGGCGCCGGGTCGCGCAGACTTGCCAGGCCTGCCATGGCCTGGACGGGCTCTCCAAGTTGCCGGAGGCGCCGAACCTGGCGGCGCAGGACGCCACTTACCTCGCCAAGCAACTGCTCGCCTACAAGTCGGGCGCGCGGCAGAACGAGATGATGACGGTGGTGGCGGAGGGGCTGACGCCCGAGCAGATCGAGGCGGTGGCCGCGTATTATGCCGCGATCGAGATCGAGGTCACGCGAGTGCCGGGGCGGTGAAGACAGTCCAGCGGAGCGCGTGCCCGTGGGGGCAGGCGTCGCTCTAGTCTCCGTCGCGGCAAGGTGGCAACGCTCGCGCGGCCTCCTGCATTATGGTTATGATGGCTTCGGGACCGGAGAGCACCCGATGAACGAGCAGACGCGCGCGGCGGGG
>JBBSIT010000300.1:0-5849 GCA_038231995.1 Acetobacterales bacterium
CGGTCAGCGGCCGCGGACGGAAAGTGCCACGTGGGGTCAAGCGTAAGATGAGCAGCTACCCGCTGCGACCCCGAACCCCACAGCCGACCACCCGCGTCGACTTCAACGCCGCCATCCGGATCGCAAAGTGAACAGTATTGAGGCTAGCCCTGCATCTCCAACGGGAGGCCGTGCAGCACGCGACCGAGAAGGAAGGCGACGTCGTGATCGCCGAGTTCATCGAACGCGAGGGCGAGGCGGACGGCGACAGCGAGGCTTATCCGGCCTACGTCGCCGCCGTGGAGGCGGTCCTGGCCTATAGGCGCGATGGCTCCAACACATGGCTCTACGTCGCGTCCGAGGCCGCGATCGGGTCGGGCAAGCCGTTCGCAGGGTTAAGCGTTCCGGACAGCCATGACGTTTTCATCTGCCTCATAGAGATGCCGCTCGTACCCGCCCCGCAAACTATCCCGCTGCCCGTAGGTGCTCCCGCATCCCTGTGCCTCTACGCCGACTACCGCCCCAATCAGCTCGACACCCTCGTCTATCTCTGCAACGCAGGGCCGGACGCGCTGACCGAGGTCGCGGCCGTGATCGACACCACCGACATGTCCGCCTTCCACCGCGCAACCTCCCAAGCCGAGCGCTGGGCCAAGATCCACCACTCCCAGAAGAAGCGCTGGAACAGCGTGCCGCCGGGCGCCTGCGTGCTCGCCGACACGCTCAGCCACCAGCTTTGGGACATGGTGAGCCGCCACCGCCTGACGTTCACCGACGCCGCAGGCCGGCGCCGGACGGCTGAGACGCACGACCTCGCGCTGAACGCCTGCCGGCTGGCGCAGGACCCGAACGAGGTGTGGGTGGCTTTCGACCTCGAAGCGGCTTAACCCCTGGACTGGCGGGAGCGGTCCGGCGGCCCCGGCCGGCTCGTTGCGAACCTGTGATGCCCCCCCACGTAGACTCATCAACTCTGCTATAAGACGGTCATCCAGCATCGACGGAGACCGCCATGCCTTCGGAGTTGCGCCACCTCCTGTTCCGTCCGCCTGAGGTCGTGCAGGCCGTCAAGGAATACCATCGCCGCATCGGCACGCCGCTGCCGGCCGGCACCGTCCTGCAATGCGGCCCGGAGAGCGAGGGCGCGAGCGGCGTGGTGCGCTTCCGCATCGTGCTCGAGCCCGACCTGGGCGAGGGCGTAGCGCCCAAGCCCGGCGAGGAACCGCGTCAGGAAGTGGTCATCGAGGGGCCAGCCCTCGCCGCCGCCCTGATCCTCCACTGCCGCGACCGGCGCATCCCCTTGCCGGCCAGCGCCGACAAATCCTTGCAGCGCTTCCGCGAGCAGGTCTGCCTCATCGCCACGATCAACCCCAAGCAGGACGAACTGCCGCAGCCGGGCCAGCTCCGGCTGTAAGCTAGGCAGCCGCCTCTTTTGCTGCAGGCGGCTGGCCCAAGCTCAGCGCGCGGTGGCTGGTGAACGGGCTCTCGATCGCCTGCGCGTCGAAGCGGACCTTGATGCGTTCGTTCAGCTCGCGCGTCACGGCCCAGCGGCTTGCGGGCAGCGTCTTGATCCGGACACGCAGGATCCAGGCGGTGTCGGTCAGCTTCTCCACGCCCATGATGTCGAGATCCTCGGTCAGCTTGGCCCGCCACGCCGGGTCCTCGCGCAGCGCGCGCGCGATGTCGCGCAGCACCGCGCTGATCCGGTCCGGCTCCTCGTTCAGGCCTATCGCGACGTCCAGCACGGCGTAGCTGTAGTCGCGCGTCTGGTTGGTGACGGTGGTCACGGCGCTGAACGGGATGATGTGGACCGAGCCGTCCAGCGCGCGCAGGCGGATGGTGCGGATGCTCAACGCCTCGACCGTGCCGGACAGGCCGCCCAGCGTCACGACGTCGCCCACCTGCATCGCGTTCTCCAGCAGCAGGAACAGCCCGGTGATCAGGTCCTGAACCAGCTTCTGCGAGCCGAAGCCCACGGCGATGCCGATCACGCCGGCGCCGGCCAGCAACGGGGCGATGTTCACGCCCAGCTCGCTCAGCAGCATCAGCGCGACGATCAGGGCGATCGCCACCAGCAGCGCCGTGCGCAGCATCGGCAGCAGGGTGCGCAGCCGGCCCGCGCGGCCGAGCTGCAGGTCGCGCGTCAGCTTGGCCAGATGCCGCTCGATGGCGGCGTCGGCGCCCTCCCACACCACGACGGCGGCGGCCAGGGTGAAGCCGATCAGCAGCAGCGCCGAGACCGCCCGCCGGCCGAGCCGCCCGGTCTCGAACCAAGTCAGCGGCTCGAAGCCCCAGGCCGTCAGCACGGCGACGCCGGTCAGCGCCGCCAGCGCCACGCCCAGCACCGTGCGCAGGATCGGGTAGTAGAAATTGGCCCGCTCCTCCAGGCCGGGATAGCGGGCGGCCGTCTCCGGGCCGATGCGCAGCGCGCGGTCCAGGCCGCCGAGCATGATGATGGCGGCCAGCCGGGCCACGATCAGCGCGGCGCTCGTCACCACGAAGAAATGCAGCAGCTTGGTGTAGCCGTCGCGCACCTCGACGGCGTAGACGAGCCACAGGGCGGCTATGTAGAAGATCGCGACCAGGTGCCAGGTGTCGGCAACCAGGTTGCGCAGGACGGCGACGGCGCCGCGCCCGCCGGGCGGGGCGCGGAGATGCGCGCAGACCCGGGTCCGCGCCTGCAGCACGGCGATGACCAGGAACCCGTGCACGGCGAGGGAGAACAGCTTGAGCAGCGCGTCGTGCGCGGTGCGGTACATGCCGAACAGCAGGCCGGCCTCGGCCAGCGCGTAGCCGAACACGGCGACCACGGTGATGCGCCGCACCCACTTGGTCACGAAGTCGGCCGACCACTGCGACACGTGCAGCAGGCGGAGCTGCGGCGTGGCGGGTGCGACCAGCATGCGGGTCACGCACATCACGATGCGGCACAGCACGTAGGCATTGACGACGGCCAGGATGGCCGGCCGGGTCGCCGCCGGCTCACCCAGCGCCGTGCCGAGCAGCAGGTTGCCCACCAGCGCGAACACCGCGACCGGCGCCAGGTCGAGCAGCAGGCGCGCCAGCACGAACGGTAAGCGCCTCAGGGTGCGCCAGGCCAGCGACAGCCGCCGGCTGCGGTTGGACCGCTCGGTCTCGCCCGCCTCCGCCGCGGCGAGGCCGCTCTCCTCGGGGGGATCAAGCGCCTCGGGGACGGCGAGCGCCTTCGCGTGGACGGGATCGGCCGGCGGCGGCGGGGCGGCGGGGCTCCACCGGGCGAGGGCGGCGCGCAGCCGGTTCAGCGCGCGGATGGAGAGCCACTCGGCGGCGAGGGCGGCGCCCAGGACCACCGCCAGCTTCCAGGCGGCATCGACGATGCGCGCCCGGGCCTCCGGGTCGGCGGCCTGGGCGGCGATCCAGCGGCGCAGCAGCGGCAGGTCGTTCACGGCGCGGACCGAGGACGCAACCTGCTCCATCGCCGCCGACACGGCGCCGGACGCCTGCACGAGCAACTGCGCGCCCAGCGAGTCCGGCACGAGCGGGCCGGTCGGCGCTGAGGCGGGCGTCGCCGGCGCAGGATCGGCCGGCACGGAGGTGGTCGCCGCCGGAGCGGCGCGGGCGAGCGCGTCCAGCGTGGCGATGAACTCGGCGCGCCGCCGGTCGTAGCGCAGCACGCCGAGCACCTGCTGCGCCTGCGCGGCCGTGAGGCCAGGCTCCGGCTTCGCCGCCGGCGCTTGCGCCTGGGCCGCGGCCGGAGCCAGCAACGCGGCGAGCAGGATCAGGAGGGACAGGAGAGCGGACGGCATGGGGCGCGGAGCAACACGCAGGCTGAGTGGGTGTCAACCCGCCTCACTTTTCGCGGCGCGGAGCGGCGCGGGATGACATCCGCCCGGCGCCGCCTATGTCACACGGCATGACGACGTTCCTGACTGTCCTGGTGGTGCTGGCGATGCTGGCCACTGTCGGGGTGCTGGCGGCCGGGTTGATCGGCCTGGCGCGCAGCGGCGAGGGCACCGCGGCGCGCGAGCGCTCCAACAAGCTGATGCGGTGGCGCGTGGTGCTGCAGGGCGTGGCGCTGGCGCTGTTCGCGCTGCTGCTGAGCGCGCTGCATCGCGGCGGCTGAACCCCGTTTGACAGCCGAACCGGGCCGCTCCTATGGTCGCGCCCGCGTTCGCACATGCGGAATTAACGGGTGCTCCGCGGCACGCGACCCTAGATGATTCCTGACCCTATCGGGATGGTATGTCCATGAAGCTCCTCGTTCCCGTCAAGCGGGTGGTCGATTACAACGTCAAGGTCCGCGTGAAGTCCGACGGCTCCGGGGTGGAGACGGCGGGCGTCAAGATGAGCATGAACCCGTTCGACGAGATCGCCGTCGAGGAGGCCGTGCGCCTCAAGGAGAAGGGCATCGCCACCGAGATCATCGCGGTCTCGATGGGCGCGGCAGCCTGCGGCGAGACCATCCGCACCGCGCTCGCGATGGGTGCGGACCGCGGTATCCTGGTCGAGACCGACGCCGTGCTGGAGCCGCTGGCCGTCGCCAAGCTGCTCAAGGCCCTGGTCGACAAGGAGCAGCCGCGGCTCATCATCATGGGCAAGCAGGCGATCGACGACGACATGAACGCCACCGGGCAGATGCTCGCGGCCCTGCTGGGCTGGGCGCAGGGCACCTTCGCGAGCAAGATCGAGGTGAACGGCGACGCGCTGACCGTGACGCGCGAGGTCGATGGCGGGCTCGAGACCTTGGAGCTGCGCATGCCGGCGATCATCACCACCGACCTGCGGCTGAACGAGCCGCGCTACGCGTCCTTGCCCACCATCATGAAGGCGCGGAAGAAGCCGATCGAGACCATCACGCCCGCGGACCTCGGCGTCGACCCGGCGCCGCGGCTGACCCTGGTGAAAGTCTCCGAGCCGCCGCGCCGGCAGGCCGGGCAGAAGGTCGGCTCGGTCGCCGAGCTGGTGCAGAAGCTGCGGACCGAAGCGAAGGTGATCTAGCCATGACGTCTCTCGTCCTGCTCGACCACGAGGGTGGCCAGATCAAGCAGCCCTCCCGCAGCGCCGTCGCCGCCGCCGCCAAGCTGGGCGAGGTGCACGCGCTCGTCGTCGGCCACAACATCGGCGCCGCGGCCGACGCCGCCGCCAAGCTGCCCGGCGTCGCCAAGGTGCACAAGGTGGACGACCCGGCCTACGAGCACGCCCTCGCCGAACCGCTCGCCGCCCTGATCGTCTCCATGGCGCCGCACCACAGCCACATCATGGCGGCGAGTTCCGCCCTGGGGAAGAACGTGATGCCGCGCGTGGCAGCGCTGCTGGACGTGCAGCCGATCAGCGACGTTTCCGCCATCGAGGACGCCGACACCTTCGTCCGGCCAATCTACGCCGGCAACGCGCTCGCCACCGTGCGCTCGTCCGACGCCAAGAAGGTCGTGACCATCCGCGCCGCCAGCTTCGACCCGGTGGCGACCGAGGGCGGTTCCGGCGTCGTCGAGGACGTGACCGCCGTCGAGTCCCCCGCCCTCTCGCGCTTCGTCTCGGCCGAGTTGTCGAAAAGCGAGCGGCCGGAGCTCACGGCGGCGCGCGTCGTCATCTCGGGCGGGCGCGGCATGCAGAACGGCGAGAACTTCAAGCTGCTGGAGCCGATCGCCGACAGCCTCGGCGCCGCGGTCGGCGCCTCCCGCGCCGCAGTGGACGCCGGCTACGTGCCGAACGACTACCAGGTGGGGCAGACCGGCAAGATCGTGGCGCCCGACCTCTACATCGCCATCGGCATCTCCGGCGCGATCCAGCATTTGGCCGGCATGAAGGACAGCAAGGTGATCGTCGCCATCAATAAGGACGAGGAGGCGCCGATCTTCCAGGTGGCCGATTACGGCCTGGTCGGCGACCTGTTC
>JBBSIT010000301.1:0-5845 GCA_038231995.1 Acetobacterales bacterium
AGGCGATCGAGACCGCCGGCAAGCAGCCCTCCGGCGACGAGGCCGCGGACGAGGCGCAGGCGAAGCAGGCGCTGGTCAAGAAGACGCCGCTCGGCGTACCCTGGATCGAGCCGGAGGACGTGGCGCCGGTCGTCGTGTTCCTCGCCTCCGACGAGGCGCGGATGGTCAGCGGCGCGACCTACGACGTCACCGGCGGCGACAGCGCGCACTACTCCGCGTAAACCTGCCGCGCGCCGCCAGGATCGGCTCGGCGTCGCGCAGGATAGGGAGCACTGCGTCCATGGACACCGCCATCGAGAGCCGCTTTCAGACGTTGCACGAGGTCATCGGCGCGGCGCGCGCGAACCTCGACCAGAATATCTGGGACTACCTCGCCGGCGGCACCGAGACCGAGACGACGGTTCGGCGCAACCGCGCGGCGCTCGACCGCATTGCCTTCCGCCCGCGGGTGCTGCGCGACGTGTCCACGGTGGACGTGTCGGGCCGCTTCCTCGGCCGCCCGACTCGGCTGCCCATCGCCTTGGCGCCGGTCGGCGGCCTGGAGGCGATCGGCGCGGAGGGCGGCATCACCGTCGCCCAGGCGGCCGACGCCGCCGGTGTCCCGTTCTTCCCGAGCTCCGTGACATCGAAGGGGCTGGAGGCGGTGGGGGAGGCGGCGACCGGCCCGAAGGTGTTCCAGCTCTATGTGCGCGGCGACGACGCCTGGGTCGATGACCATGTGCGCCGGGCCGTGGGCAGCGGCTACGACGCGTTCTGCATCACGGTGGACAGCGCGATCTACAGCCGGCGGGAGCGCGACATCGCCAACCGGTTCTCCAAGCCCTGGCGCGGCCGCGCGGGCGGCATGGAGTTCCAGGCGGCGCTGAGCTGGGACAACGTGCGGCGCTTCCGGGACAAGCACGATGTCCCGCTTATCCTGAAGGGCATCGCCACGGCCGAGGACGCGGCGCTCGCCTGCGAGCTGGGCGTCGAGGCGGTGTACGTGTCGAACCATGGCGGACGGCAGCTCGACCACGGCCTGGGCGCCATCGACCTGCTGCCGGAGGTCGCGGCCGCCGTCGCTGGCCGGGCGAGGGTCATGGTGGATGGCGGGTTCAGCCGGGGAACCGACATCGTCAAGGCGATGGCGCTCGGCGCCGATACGGTCGGCATCGGCCGGCTCTACTGCTACGGCCTGGCGGCGGCGGGCCAGGAGGGGATCGCCCGGGTGATCGACCTGCTCGACGACGAGGTCAGCCAGTGCCTGGGCCTGCTGGGACTGAGCGGCTTCGCCGAGCTCGACCGGTCCTACCTGCGCCCCGCAGAGCCCGTCACGCCGCCCGGCGTGCATAGCGCATTTCCGCTACTCGATCTGCCGGCGCACCGGTACTGACGCTGCACTCAACCGCTGGCCCAGCAGCCCGGCAGATGGTATGTTGGACGCAAGGCGAATGCCCGCCATCTGAACGGCGGGCGCCAGGGGAGGAGCGATGGACGCGCGGGTCGACCTGCCCAGGGACCGCACGAGCGTGGCGAGGCGCGGCATACCGCTGCGGGCGGCCGGCTGGCTGTGGTCCGGCGCGATCCTAGCGATCCTGACGCTGCTCGTCCTGTATCCGGTCGCGATGCTGCTGTTCGGCGCGCTCACCGGCGCCGACCCGGTGGTGGACGGCTACAAGCTGTCCGGCCTCTCGCTCGACAACTTCGCCACCGTGCTGGGCAACCAGAACGTCCACGCGGCGCTGGCGAACTCGCTGATCGCCTGCACCGGCGGGACGGCCATCGCGGTGGTGATCGGGCTCGCCTTCGCCTGGATCGTGGTGCGCACCGACACACCCTGGAAAGGGCTGATCGCCAGCGCCGGCATGCTGCCGCTGTTCGTGCCGCCGCTGGTCGGCGGAGTGGCCTGGGCGATCCTGGGGTCGCCGAAAACCGGGCTGCTCAACGTCGTCCTGATCCGCCTGGGCGTGGACTGGCGGTTCAACCTGTATTCCATGTCGGGCATCATCTTCGTCTTCGGCATGTACTACGCGCCCTACGTGTACATGTTCACCGCGGCGGCGCTCCGGAACATGGACCCCTCGCTAGAGGAGGCCGCCGAGATATCCGGCGCCAGCCCGCTGCGCACGATCCTGACCGTGACGTTCCCGCTGATCGCGCCCGCCATCGTCTCGGGGATGCTGCTGTCCTTCGTCGTCATGCTCGGCGTCTATGGCATCCCGGCCGTGCTGGGCTCGCCCGCCAACATCCCGGTGCTCACCACGTATATCTATACGCTGACGGCCTGGTCGCCGCCGCTGTACAGCACGGCCGCGTCCGTCGCGGTCATCCTGATGGTCGTCACCGGGGTGCTGGTCTGGCTGCAGCACAAGGCGCTGTCCGGGCGCAGCTACACGACGGTCGCTGGCAAGGCGTTCCGCCCGCGCGCCCTGCGGCTCGGGCCGTGGCGCTACCTGACCTTGGCGCTCGCGATCGTCTACCTGCTGGTCGTGGTGGTGGTGCCGAGCCTGGGGCTCATCGTCGCGGCAACCCGCAAGTTCCTGTTCATCCGCGACTTCGCCGCCCTGTTCGACATGCGCCAGTACGGCCTGCAGCATTTCGAGCGGCTGTTCGCCAACCCGCTCACGATCTCGGCCATCGTGAACACGCTGCGGGTCGGCGCGATCACCGCCGTGGTCGGCGGCCTGCTGGCGTTCGCCATCGGCTACACCGTCGTGCGCACGCGCACACCGGGCCGGCGGGCCATCGACCTGATCTCGACCGTGCCGGTGGCGATCCCCGGGCTGGTCATCGGCGTGGCCTATCTGTGGGCCTGGATCAGCCTACCCGGCGGCATCTACGGCACCATCTGGATCCTCGCCCTCGCCTTCGTCGCCCGCTTCATCCCGGACACGGTGAAGGCACTCTCGACCTCGCTGATGCAGATCCACCGCGAGCTGGAGGAGGCGGCCTGGATCTGCGGCCGCGGCCTGCTCAGCACGATCGGCACCATCGTGCTGCCGCTCGTGCGGCCCGGCGTCGTCGCGGCCATGACCTTGCTGTTCATCCTGTCCGCCCGCGAGCTCGGCTCGTCGCTGTTCCTCTACTCCAGCGGGTCCATGGTGATGGCGGTGCAGCTGCTGGGCTACTACGACGGCGGCAACATCAGCATCACCGCCGCCTACAGCCTGGTGCAGATGGCGATCCTGGCGGTGCTCATGGGCATCGCCCAGCGCCTGTCCCGCGGCAACGCGCTCACCAGCGTCGGCCGTGCGGGCTGAACCACAACGATTAGAATCGGAGGACGTGCCCATGCAGCGGACGCAGCTCACCAGGCGACAGGCCATCCTATCCGCGGCGGGGCTGGGCGCCGCCGCAGCCGCAAGCCGTGCGCGGGCGCAGCCGGCCTTCACGGCACCGCCGGCCCTAGTCGATGTGGCCAAGAAGGAGGGCCGCGTGGTGTTCTACACCGCGAGCTTCACCGAGGCCGAGCAGGAGACCATCGCCGCCTTCAACAAGCGCTTCCCCTTCGTGCGCGTCGAGATGGTGCGCGCGTCCGGGGGCCAGCTCATCACCCGCGTCCGCACCGAGGCCGCCGCCGGCAAGCTGGTGGCGGACGTCGTGGACCACTCGGACCGCGGGCTGATGAAGGATATCGAGGAGCTGTTCCAGGACTACGCGCCGCCGAACGGGAGCGCCTACCTGGAGACCTCGCGGGTGTCGTCCAAGCTGTGGCCGCGCATCACGCCGGTCTGGTGCATCGCCTACAACACCGAGCTGGCGAAGAACCCGCCGAAGACCTGGATGGACCTCACGAAGCCCGAGTACGCCAACGGCCAGATCGGCCAGGTGATCGCGCCGTCCGGCGGCACCACCTGGACGCGGATCATGTTCGAGCGCCAGGTCCTCGGCGACGACTACTGGGCCAAGCAGGCCGCCACGAAGCCGACGCTCTACCCCTCCGGCGCGCCGACCTCGGACTCGCTTGTGCGCGGCGAGGTCGTGATCGCGCCGCTGATCTGCAACGCCATCTTCCCCCAGAAGCGCGACGGCGCGCCGATCGAGATCGTCTTCCCCGCCGAGGGCCTGCCGATCGTGCCCTACGCGTCGGGAATCCCGAAAACAGCCGCCAACCCGAACGCGGCGCGGCTGTTCCTCGACTGGTGCATGTCCGAGGAAGGCCAGTCCTTCACCATGCTGCAGCAGGGCAATCTCACCTCGCTGAAAGTCCCGCCGGCGGCGATGCCCGGGTTCGACCCGGCCATCAACAAGGTCTGGCTGCCGAACTACGACCAGTTCGTCGCCCTGCGCGCGCCCTGGATCGAGGAATGGAACAAGATATACGGCTACCGGCAGTGACCCGGACTCGTCGTCAGCGGGGCCGGGCCGGGTAGATGTCGGCCGATCTGGACGTCGAACGGCTGGGCAAGGTGTTCGGCGCCGGCCGCCCGGCCGTGGACGACGTGAGCTTCACGATCGCGGCCGGCGAGATCGTCGTGCTGCTCGGCCCCTCCGGCTGCGGCAAGACGACGACCTTGCGCTGCGTCGCCGGCCTGGAGCACGCGACCTCGGGCGTCATCCGCATCGGCGGCGAGATTATCTCGGCGCCGGAGCGCGGGATATTGGTGCCGCCGCGCCACCGCAACATCGGCATGGTGTTCCAGTCCTACGCGGTCTGGCCGCACATGACGGTGCGGCAGAACGTCGCCTCTCCCCTGCGCCACCGCCGGGTCGGCCGCGCCGAGGCCGGCCGCCGCGTGGCCGACGCGCTCGACCTCGTGGACCTCGCCGCCTACGCCGACCGCCCTGTGGTGTCGCTCTCGGGCGGCCAGATGCAGCGCGTGGCGCTCGCGCGCAGCATGGTCTACCAGCCGCGGCTGCTGCTGCTGGACGAGCCGCTCAGCAACCTCGACGCCCAGCTCCGGCTGCGGCTGCGCGATGACCTCCGCAGCATCATCAAGCGCGCCGGGCTGACCGCGCTGTATGTCACGCACGACCAGGCCGAGGCCGTCGTGCTCGGCGACCGGATCGGCGTGATGCGGGACGGCCGGCTGCTGCAGCTCGCGACCGCGATGGAGGTGTACAACACCCCGGCCGACCTGTTCGTGGCGGGGTTCACCGGGTCGTCCAACCTGCTCGGCGGCCGGCTGGTGGCGCGGGACGGCGCGTTCGGCACGGTCGAGGCCGGCACCGGGCACCGGCTCACGGCGCGGATGCCGGCCGCCATCGCGGAGGGACACCGGGTCAGCGTCGCGATCCGGCCGGAGAACGTGCGGCTTGGGGTTGCCGCGGCGGAGAACTCGTTCCCGGGGCAGGTCAGCGCCGTGCACTATCAGGGCGTGCAGACCATCTACGATGTGGCGGCGCTCGGGACGCGGATCGAGGTGATCGAGGTTGGCACGGAGGCGCGGTACGCGATTGGGGACCAGGTCGCGGTCAACCTGCCGCCGTCGTTGTGCCTGGCGTATGCGGCGGAGGGCGAGTGAAGCGCTGGAGAAGGCGCTTCCCGATGACGGTCCAGTTCGAGACTGGCTTCCGACTCATTTTGGACCTTCGAGCTGATAGGGCCGAATGCGGCACCAAATGCTAGATTGAATTTATGGAGCAAGTCCTATTGTGAGTGAGATACAGCATCAACCATGGGTTGGCAGCCTTTTTCCCACGAATGCGCCACGGCTCCTGGTTCTCGGAGAAAGCCATCACGGAGACGACCCACATGCCATCGATATGACTATTCCTGTAGTGGAGGAGTGGTTATCAGACATTTCCGTAACTGCCCAGGGTGTCGCGGAAAGCTCAAGTGATCCGCAGTTCGGCGACCAGGTTGTCGGGTTGGCCTGTCAGGGCGGCCAGCAAATCCCAGCCCTGCTTTCTTGCGGTTGAGATC
>JBBSIT010000302.1:0-5829 GCA_038231995.1 Acetobacterales bacterium
GCGCGGGTGTAGCCGTCCGCCATGTGGGACGCGCCCTCGACGTGGCGGGCAAGGATGTGGCGGATGGAGCCGCGGGCCTTCAGCGCTGCGTAGAGCGGGTTGATGGCCGCGCCGGGCACGCCGAAGGCGACGGTGACACCCTCCCGCTCCAGCACCCGCACCGCCGCGTCGATCGCTTTCATCCTGGCCATGGCTCGCTCCCGATATTTGGACTCGCGTTCCGTGCACCATCGCGATATCGGATCAAACATGCTAGTGTTTTCGCATGCCTTTCCGTAATGTGGAAACTGATGCGGATTCTTCTTATATAACAGCAAGTTCCAAGTTCTTAAATTTTGGCTGACCAGGAGACAACCAAGTGCGGACACCACGCAAGGCAGCGCAGCCCACCAAGCCGGCCAACTCCGTCCGGGCAAAGCGCCCGTCCATCCGCCCGGCTCCGGAGCGGTCGGACCAGGTGCAGTCGCTGGTGCGCGCGCTCGCGATCGTGAACCGGCTCGCCGCCGCCGACGAGGGCGTCACCCTGACCGAGGTCGCGCAGCAGGTCGGCCTGTCCCCGTCCACCGCGCATCGCCTGCTGACCACGCTCGAACAGGAGCGCTACGTGCATTTCGACGCCGAGCGGCGGCTCTGGTCAGTCGGCGTGCAAGCGTTCGTGGCTGGCAGCGCCTTCCTCAAGACCCGCAGCCTGACGGCCACCGCCCGCCCCCACATGCGCGCGCTAATGGAGGAGAGCGAGGAGACGGTGAACCTCGCCGTCGAGGACCAGGCCGAGGCGGTCTATCTCTCCCAGATCGAGTGCCGCCAGATGATGCGGGCCTTCGCCCGGCCGGGCGGACGGGTGCCGCTGCACTGCTCCAGCGTCGGCAAGGCGCTGCTCTCGGCCATGCCGGACAGCGACCTGGCCAAGGTCCTGCACCGCCAGGGCCTGGCCCGCGTCACGCTCAAGACGATCACCACGACAGCAGCGCTGCGCGGCGACCTGGCCCGCTCGCGCGAGCGCGGATACGCGATCGATGACGAGGAGCACGCGGTCGGGCTGCGCTGCATCGCCGCAGTGGTCTTCAACGAGACCGCCGACCCGGTCGCGGCCGTGTCGCTCTCGGGTCCCATGGCGCGCATCCCGGACGAGCGCATCCCGCTGCTGGGAGACCTGGTCCGCCGCAAGGCGGACGCGATCACTGCGCAACTCGGCGGCGAATTGCCGGACTGGCGCACGCACTCCTTGCGGTAGCGGCTGCTCCGTTCGGACATGCCATAGCGACGCCTACGAGACGCCAAGGCCCGTCTCGTATGGGCTGCTCTCACGGCTCCGAATTGCTCTGGCCCGGCGCTATCGCAGCGTGCCGGAGTAGAGCACCGGCCCCGTCGGTTGCCCGGTCGGCGAGCCGCCCGCCGGCTCCTGGCTGACCAGAACCTGCGTGCCCGGCGGCGCCGGGAAGAACCCGCTGCGCCCCGTCACCGGCAGCACGCCCAGCGAGTGCGGCCGCGCGTCGTTCGGCCCCATCGCCCAGAGTTCGAGGTCCCGCCCGGCCTCGACCGCTGCGGGGTTCAGCGGCTCGATGCGCCCGTTGCCGCGCGCGGTCGCCCGCAGCAGGAACGCCGGCTGCGGCGCGTTGGGGGCAAGCAGGACGGCGACCTTCGGCTCGCCGGGCCGGAAGGCGATGAACGCGAACGACGCCGCGAGCGCCATCGCCGCCGCCGTGGTCGTCCGCCAGACCGCCGGGCTGCGCCACAGGCGGCTGAGCACCGGTTGCCGAGAAGGCTCCGCCTCCCGCACGCCGGTCGCGAGCTGCAGCCGGGTCCACAGTTCCGGCGGCGGCGTCGCCGGCTCCACGGTGAGCGCAAGCGGGGCCAGCCAGTCCTTCCAGGCAGCCACGGCGGCGAGGAGCGACGGGTCCCGCGCCATCTCGGCCTCGAAGGCCAGCCGCTCCGCCGGTTCCAGCGTGCCGAGGACATACTCGGCCGCCCGCAGGTCCGGGGTGTCGCCGGGGTCGATGGCGTCGCTCATCGCTTGGCCCTCCCCCCTGGATCGAGACAGCTTCGCAACGCCATGAGCGCGCGGCGGATCGACGATTTGACGGTGCCGAGCGGCTGGCGGGACCGCGCCGCGACCTGGGAATGGGTCAATCCCTCGACGAACGCCATGACGACCAGCCGCCGCCGGTCCGGCTCCACTTCCTCCAGGCACTCGCGCAGCCGCTCTCCTTCCCGGCTGGCGGTCAGCCGGGCGAGCGGGTCGGGCGCCTCGTCCACCGGCTCCGCCACCTCGGCGCCCAGCACCTCGCGCCGGCCGCGGTTGGCGATGTCGAGCGAGCGGTAGCGCACCAGGCCGAGCAGCCAGGCGTCGGCGTTGCCCCGCGCCGGGTCGTAGCGGGAGGCGTTGCGCCAGACCTGCAGCATGGCGTCGTGCACCGCGTCGGCCGCGAGCGCGGGCTGCCGGGTGATGCGCAAGGCGACGCCATACAGGCGTGCCGAGCGCAGGTCGTACAGGGCCCGGAACGCCGCCGGGTCGGCCATGGCGCAGCGGCGGAGGAGTTCCGCGATCCGGTCCGCCGTGTCGTGTTCAGCACTCATGACGCGAAGCGCACCTGCACATAGGAACCAGAGCATACGGACGCCGCCGCCGCCGGAGCAAGCCGGAACGGCACGCAAGCCATTCCGGCCCTCGGCCGATCAGCCCGGCAGCAGCACCTTGTCCACGACGTGGATGACGCCGTTCGACTGCATCACGTCGGCGATCATGATCGAGCTGCCGTCCATCGTGGCAATGAGGTTCTCGCCCTCCACCGTCTTGAGCATCGCGCGCCCGTGTCCGGCGCGGATACGGGTCGCCAGGTCGGCAGCCGTGATCCGGCCGGGCACGACGTGGTAGGTCAGCACTTTGGTCAGCATCGGCTTGTTCTCGGGCTTCAGCAACGTATCGACCGTGCCGGCCGGCAGCATCGAGAACGCCGCGTTCGTCGGCGCGAACACGGTGAACGGCCCGGCGCCCTTCAGCGTATCGACCAGCCCGGCCGCCTTCACCGCGGCGACCAGCGTCGTGTGATCCTTGCTGTTCACGGCGTTGTCCACGATGTCCTTGTTGGCGAACATCGGCGCGCCGCCGACCGTGACCTGCGCCATGGCGGGCATGGCCGAGGTGATCAGCGACAGGGCAAGCAGAGAGCGTCGGACAGAGGATTGCATGGGTGCGTTCTTTCGTGATGCCGGTGCGCGGAGCGCTCATCGGTCGAGATCACTACCCGCGGCGCTGCCCGGCGGATGCGAATTGGCGTCGTCCGCCCTGTTGGGGCTAGCATCCGCAGAGACACGGAGGACCGTCATGCCGCACCAGCCGCCGGCCCATCTCACGCAGAACTGGCAGGTGACCAAGCCCGGCGCCACGACCCGGCGCGGCATGGTCGTGTCGCAGTCGCGCGACGCGGCGCTCGCGGGCGTCGCGGTACTGGACGCGGGCGGCAACGCGATCGACGCCGCAGTCGCGACGGCGCTCGCCTTGGCCGCGGTCGAGCCCTGGAACTCCGGCCTGGGCGGCGTCGGCTTCGCGATGGTGCACCGGGCCGGGCAGGGGAGGGCGGAGGTGGTGGATTTCGGCCCCCGCGCGCCGGGCCGGCTCGACCCCGGACGCTTCCGCATGACCGGCCGCATGAAGCAGGACCTGTTCGCCTGGCCGGAGGTCGAGGGCGACGCCAACATCCACGGCCCGCTCAGCTTCGCCATTCCCTCCGCCGTGGCCGGCTACGCGCACATGCACGCGACCTGGGGTGCACTGCCGCTCCGAGACGTGATCGCGCCCGCGTTGGCGCTGGCGCGGCGCGGCCTGCCGGCGGACTGGTTTACCACGCTCAAGATCGCCAACTCCGCGGCCGTGCTGCGGCTCTATCCGTCGAGCGCCGCGATCTACCTGCCGGACGGCCTGCCCCCGGTCGCTCCCTACCAGGGCGCACCGGGCTTCCTCCCGTTGGCCAAGCTGGCCGACACCCTGGAGCGGCTGGCGCACGCCGGGTTGCGGGACTTCTACGAGGGCGACGTCGCCGCTTCGGTCGCATCCGACATCGCATCCCTCGGCGGCGTGCTGGACGGCGATGACCTGCGCGGCTGCGAGGCGCGGGTCGCTCCTTACCAGGACGTTATGTGGCGGAGCCGGACCTGGCAGCTCGCCGGCGGGCTGACCGCGGCGCCCACCCTGGCGCGTGTGCTGGAGCTCCTGGATGGCACGCCGGTCGGGCGGGTGCCTGACGCCGTCTGGTTCGCCGGCCTGGCCCGCGCCATGAAGGCCGCCTACGCCGAGCGCCTGGCCGGCCTGGGCGACGCCGAGCCCAAGGCCGCCGAGAGCTGCACGACGCACCTGACGGCCTGCGACGAGGCCGGAACGATGGTCGCGCTGACCAGCACGCTGCTGAGCAGCATGGGCAGCCGCGTGGTGCTGCCAAGCTCGGGCGTGCTGATGAACAACGGCGTGATGTGGTTCGACCCGCGGCCGGGGCAGCCGAACTCGCTCGCGCCGGGCAAGCGGCCGCTGACCAACATGTGCCCAGTCATCGTCCGCGACGGCCCCAGCCCGGTGCTGGCGGCCGGTGCGTCCGGCGGGCGCCGCATCCTGGCCTCCATCGCGCAGACCGTCATGTTCGCCACCGATTTCGGCATGCCGCCGGAGGACGCCGCCCACCACCCGCGCATTGACGTGTCCGACCCCGGCGCCGTCAACGCGGACCAGCGGTTGCCGGCGGGCGTGCTGGACGCATTGCGCGCCGACGGCCCGGTGGAGGTCGTGGAGCACGGCGTGCTGCCGGTGAACTTCGCCTGCCCCAACTTCATCACCCAGCACAGCGGCGTCCGCAAGGGCATCAGCGACGTCATGTCCCCCTGGTCGGCCGCGGTCGCGCAAGCATGAGCCACGCCGGCGAGGCCGTGCTGGCCTACGTCTTCGACGCGTACGGCACCTTGCTGGACGTGCACGGCGCCATGCGGCGCCACGCCGCCCTGCTGCCGCCGGACTGGGAGCGCATCAGTGCGGAATGGCGCGCGAAGCAACTGGAATACACCTGGGTCCGCAGCCTGACCGGCCCCGCACACCATCGCGACTTCCTCCAGCTCACGCGCGAGGCGTTGGACTGGATCTGCGACCGCCACGGCATCGCCGACCCGGCCGTGCGCGCAGCCCTGCTCGACTCCTACCGCCGCCTGCCAGCCTATCCCGAGGTGCCCGGCATGCTCCGCGCCCTCCGCGGCCGCGGCCTCCGCACCGCGATCCTGTCCAACGGCGAGCCCTCGATGCTGAACGACGCCGTGCAGGCGGCGGGCATCGCCTCCCTGCTCGACGCCGTGCTCAGCGTGGAGGAGGTGGGCGTGTTCAAGCCTGACCCGCGCGTCTATGCGCTCGCCTCGCAGCGGCTTGGGCTCGCGCCGGGCCGGATGATGTTCGTCTCCTCGAACGCGTGGGACGCGCAGGCAGCGGCCGCCGCCGGCTTCCAGGTCGCCTGGTGCAACCGCGCCGGGCTGCCGGACGAATACGGCCTGTCCGCCGCCGCGACCGTGATCCCCGACCTCGCTGCCTTGGCCGCCCCGGCGGCCTCTGCCGCCCCAGCAGAATGACGCCGGCGGCACGGCTTGCGGCCAGCATCGAGCTGCTGACCGAGATCGACGACAGGCCGCGCCGCCCGGCCGACGCCGTCGCCAACGACTTCTTTCGTGCCCGCCGCTTCATCGGCTCCGGGGACCGCCGGGCCGTGTCGGACCGCGCATGGCGCGTGCTGCGGGCGCGGGCGGGGGGGGGGGGGGGGGTAGCCCCCCGCGGGGCCCGGCCGCAGCCCCCCCGGCGCCCCC
>JBBSIT010000303.1:0-5807 GCA_038231995.1 Acetobacterales bacterium
CCAGCGGATAGGCCGGGTCGTTGTAGCCGGGGGTGGAGGGGTGTCCGGGGGCGACCACGCTGTCCACCAGCGCCTCGTCCTCCGCGGTGAGGCGGTAGGCGAGCGCCCCCACGTAGTCCTCCCATTGCGCCTCCGTGCGCGGCCCGGCGATCGGCGCCGTCACCAGCCGGTTGTTCAGCACCCAGGCGACGGCGAACTGCCCAGGCGTGATGCCGCGCGCCTCGGCGTGCCGCGCGAGGGCCTGCGCGATGGCCAGGCTCTCGGGCCGCCATTCCGTCTCCATGATGCGCTTGTCCGCCCGCCCCGCCCGCGTGTCGGCTGGCGGCGGCGCCTCGGGCCGGTACTTGCCGGTCAGCACGCCGCGGGCCAGCGGGCTGTACGGCACGACGCCCAGGCCGAGAGAGGCGCAGGCCGGCAGGTGCTCGACCTCCGGCATCCGGTTCAGCGCGTTGTAGCAGGGCTGGCTGACCACCGGGCGGTCGATGCCGGCCTCGTCGCACAGCCGGCAGATCTCGGCGACGCGCCAGCCGCGGTGGTTCGACACGCCGAAATGGCGGATCTTGCCGGCGCGCACCAGGTCGGCCATCGCATGCACCGACTCTGCCAACGGCGTCTCGTGGTCCTCCTTGTGCCAGTAGAGGATGTCGATCGTCTCGACGCCCAGTCGGCGCAGGCTGGCCTCGGCGCCGAGCAAGCAGTGCCGCCGCGACAGGCCGCGGTCATTCGGGCCGGGTCCGGTCGGGTTGGCGAGCTTGGTCCCCAGCACCCACCAGCCGCGGTCCGTCCGGATCGCGCGGCCGGTGATCTCCTCCGACTGGCCCCCGGCATAGGCGTCGGCGGTGTCGATGAAGTTGATGCCCTGCTCGCGCGCGCGGCCGATGATGCGCGCGGCCGTCGCCTCGTCGGTGGCGCCGCCGAACATCATGGCGCCGAGGCAGAGCGGCGAGACCTGCAACCCGCTGCGGCCGAGCCTGCGATAGTCCATGTGTGTTCCTTCTGGTTGGTCGAAGCCCTAGTGGATGAAACCGGACGCTTGTTATCCTTCGGACAGAGAGCGCCGCATCAGCACCACCTCGTGGCCGTTCTCCTGCTCCATTCCCACCCGTTGCCAGCCCCGGCGCACGTAGAACGGCTCGGCCTGCAAAGTATAGAGCCACAGGACTGGCACGGAAGCAGCCCGCGCGAACGCCTCTGCCTGCCGTACCAGCGCGGTCGCGTGGCCACGCCCGCGAAACGCGGGCTGGACGAAAAGCCCGCCGAGCCAGGGCGTGAGGTCCGGTCGCGTCTCCAGGTCTTCGCGCATCAAGCCCACGGTCCCGGCGGGCTGGTACTGGTCGAGCAGAACGAAGGTCTTTTTCGGGCCTACCGGCGGCGCGAGGATCAGCGCCGTCATTTCCTCGACCGTGTAGCCGCCGGGGTGATTGAAGAATGCGTCCACCCGCCACTGCGCGACAATGGGCGCCAAGTCGGGCCGGTCGGAAACCGCGGCAATTCGGTGCCTCATTCGGTTATCCTTGTTTGGGACTGGTGGGTGCCATCCGTCTGACTTGCACCACTAGCCCCGCACCACCGCATGCACATCCGCCTCGGTGCGCGGCAGGGCGGCGATGGCGCCCAATGTCACCGGCCGCACCGGCGTGCGCAGCCGGAGATAGCCGACCTCCGCAGGCGCAACACCTCGGGCGGCGGCGATCGTTTCCGTCACGGTCAGGCCGCACAGCCGGCCCTGGCACGGCCCCATGCCGCAGCGCAGGAAGGCCTTGAGCTGGTTCGGCCCGGTGGCGCCGCCGCGTGCGGCATCGGCCACCTGCGCGCCGGTCACCTCCTCGCAGCGGCAGGCGATCGCGTCCGCCGCCGCGGCGCGGAACTGCGGCGCGGGCAGGTAGAGCGCATCGAGGAACGCCCGGCCCCGCAGCCATCGCCTCCGCTGCCGCCGCAGCATCCGGGCGCGGCGGTCGCGCTCGGCTTCCGGGATCAGGCCCAGCTCCGCCAATGCCGCGAGCGCCGTGAGCCGGCCGGATAGGGCAGCGGCTTCGGCACCCGTGACGCCCGCGCCGTCGCCGGCCAGCAGGATGCCGGGCACGCTGGTGCGGCCCCACTCGTCCACCGCCGGGGCGAAGCAGGCGGCGGTCTCCTGCCACGCCAGCCGGCAGCCCGCCGCCGCCGCGAGGTTCAGATTGGGCACGACGCCGTGGTGCAGCAGCACCAGGTCGAACGTCTCCGATGCGTCCACGGTCCTGCGGCGCCAGCGCAGGCGCAGCCCGACGCCCTCCTGCTCGATGCGCAGCGCCTGCACCCCGCCCACCACCCGCGTCGCGCGCCGGGCGCGGCGGATCAGGCTGAGGCCCTTGGCCGGGTAGGGGCTGGCCAGGAAGCCGGGCAGGTGCCGCACTGCCCGGCGCCAGTTGGCGAGCGGCGTCGTGTCCAGCACCAGCGCGGGCGGCGCGCCGGCGGCGGCGGCCTGCGCAGCGTACAGCCACAGCAGCGGCCCGCATCCCGCCAGCGCGTAGCGTCCGTCCGGCACCAACCCCTGCGCCTTCAAGACGGTCTGCGCAGCACCCACGCCCATGACGCCCGGCAGGGTCCAGCCCGGCACGGGGACGGGCTGCTCCATCGCCCCCGTCGCCAGCACGACGG
This sequence comes from Acetobacterales bacterium, assembly GCA_038231995.1. Classification (GTDB taxonomy): domain Bacteria; phylum Pseudomonadota; class Alphaproteobacteria; order Acetobacterales; family Acetobacteraceae; genus JBBSIT01. The sequence continues at coordinate 2,638 of JBBSIT010000303.1, forward strand.
CGCGCGCCTGCACCAGCGCCGTGCCGCCGGGCAAGGTCGCGCCGATCTCCAGGGTGTCGTCCAGGTGCCAGACCTGCGCTGCAGGCGCGTGGTCCACCGCGGCGCCAGCGAACTCCCGCACAGCACTGCCGCCGGCCGCATAGTCCGCGCCAAGCACCCGTCCGTCGGCGAGCGGCCCGGCATCCGCCCCGCGCCACACCTGGCCGCCGGCGGCTGGCGCGTCGTCCAGCACCAGCACCGACCCGGCGCCTGCCGCCTCGGCCGCCGCCGCCATCCCGGCGGGGCCGGCGCCTACCACTACGAGGTCGTAGGCATCGCGCAACTCCGCCGGGTCGGTGACGCGCCTCACGGCCCGGTCTCGCGCCGGCCGTGCTGCGTCTGCACCGCCATGCCGTCGCGCAGCGGGACCAGGCAGGCCTGCGTGCTGGCCACGCCGTCCAGCACCACGAGGCAGTCGTGGCACACGCCCATCATGCACCACGGCCCGCGCTCGGCGCCGCTCACCGCTGTCTGGCGGAAGCTGCGCCGGCCGGCAGCCAGCATCGCGGCGGCCACCGTGTCGCCCTCGCGGCCTTCGAGCGGCTCGCCGTCGAGCGTGAAGCGGAGTTGGCGACCGGGCGGGTTAGGCAGCCTGCGGAACATCGAACCTCCGCGCGGAGAACGGCGCCATGTCGGCATCGAGCGCGCCGCGGGCGATCATCGGCGCCAGCAGCGCGCCGTGCGCGGCGGCGAGGGTCACGCCGCTGTGGCAGGTCGCGAGGAAGGCGCCCGGCGCCTGCTCCGACTGGTCGTAGATCGGGAAGCCGTCCTGCGTCATTACCCGCAGCGCCGCCCAGCTGCGCACCACCTGCAGCTCGGCGATGCGGGGGAACATGCGCACCGCGCGGTCCGCCATGGCGCCCAGCACGCCCAGCCCTATGCGCGTGTCCAGCCCGGCCTCCTCCTGGCTGTCGCCGATCATCACGCCGCCCTCGTCGGTCTGCCGCACCGTGACCAGCGGGTGGTGCAGGAAGGGCGCCGCCTTCTCCGTCACCAGCACCTGGCCGCGCTGCGGCCGCACCGGGGCGCTGAGCCCGACCAGGGGCGCCAGCCGCGCGTTGGCGATCCCCGCGGCCAGCACGACCTTGCCTGCCAGCACCGGGCCTTGTGGCGTGTCGATGCGGAAGCCCGCCCCGTCCCGCGCGATGGCCTCGACCGGCCGGCCCGGCAAATAGTGGCCGCCGCGCCGGCGGAAGGCTTCGTGCAGCGCGCAGAACAGGCGCAGCGAGTTCACGTGGCCGTCGAGCTTGCAGTAGGTCCCGCCCACCACGCCCGGGCCGATGCCGGGGAAGGCCGCCTCCACCTGGCGCCGGTCCAGCAGCTCGACCTCGTAGGGCACCCAGCCCGGCTGGTTGTGCATCCGCACCAAGGCCGCGTGCCGCGCCTCCAGCTCGCGCACGGAGAGGGCGAGGGTGTAGCCGCCGGGCCGGGCATGGGCGACGTCGATGCCGGTCTCGTCCTGCAGCTCGGCGGCGAGGGCGGCCCAGAGGTCGGAGGAGGTGCGGGTCCAGGCGCCGTAGCACGCCATGCCGAGGCCCTTGGACTGCACCCAGACGAGCGCGAAGTTGCCGCGGCTGGCGCGATGGGCGATGTCGCCCTCATCCAGCATGGCGACCTTTGCCCCGGCGCCGGCCAGGCCGCGGCCGATCGCGGCGCCCACCAGCCCGCCGCCCACTACCGCAACATCGCAGGTCACTGCGTCCTTCATAGCGGCAGCATCCCCCGCGAAGGAGGCCGCCGCAAGCCGGGGATGCCGCCTGAGTGGGCGAACCCTAGAGCCGCGTCATCGACAAGGAAACCGCCAACGGGAACCACGGCCGGTCCGGCCAGATCCAGCATCCGTCCGCATCCTGCACCAGTTGGTCGAACGTCTTCCATGTGACGCGCGGGTGCTCATGCAGCCAGTCCAGGCGCAAGCCCGCGTCCAGCAGGCTGCCGATCGTGGTCGAGAGCGGGTGCATCCACGTCACCGTGCGCTGGTTGCGCAATCGGGCGTCCGGGTCGGCGTAGTCGCGCGGGTCGTCAATGACGAGCGGGCTGGTTTCGAAATAGGGAGCGAACCAGCCCGGCCTGCCGTCCAGGCCCGGCGCCATGTCGTCGAGCACGAGGGCGGCCGGGTGCATGTCGGCGAAGTACAGCCGTCCGCCGGGGCGCAGGAAATGCGCGATGATGCGAGCCCATTCCGCCACGTCCGGGAGCCAGCCGATGGTGCCCCAGGTGGTGTAGACCAGGTCGAACGAGGCAGGCTCCGGGATCGCGTCCCGGGCAGCGTAGATGTCGGACGGCACGAAACGGGCTTTCAGGCGCAAAGACTCCGCATTCTCCCGCGCCGCCTCGATCGCGGGGGCGGAGAAGTCCAGTCCCGTCACGTCGGCGCCGCGGCTGGCCAGGATCAGGCTGTCATGGCCGAAGTGGCATTGCAGGTGCAGCACCCGCAGCCCGGCGACCGGGCCAAGCTCCGCTTCCTCGATCGCGTTCATCTGGGCCGTGCCGGGCCGTATGCGTTCCACGTCGTAGAACGGCGCGGCGCGATGCACCGGCACGCGCTCGTCCCAGTTGGCCCGGTTCAGGGCGCGCCAATCTTCGTCCGTTGCAGGTGCAGGGTCCGCCATTGGTCCTGATAGGCTCTCCCGCCGCTACGCGCTCACAGCCCGGCGGCAAGCCAGCTTACCAGGGTGACGATGTCGTAGGTAGGGAGCTGTGCCGCGCCGGCGATGGCGGCCGAGTGCGGCGCGAAGTTGGTGCATTCGAGCACGAGGGCGCCGAGGTCCGGGTGGCACGCGACGAGCTGCTGTGCGGCAGCCACGGCGTCGTGCTCGCGCTGGGCGAAGCTGGCGACCGGGCCGCCCAGGATATCGCGGCGGAACGCGCTGCCCGGGTCGAGCCCGCCGATCGGGGCGCGTGCGGCATCGGCGCCGACGGCCACGAGATGGGGCGGCCCGAGCGATGCCGGATCGAAGGTGAGCACGCCGATGGGGCGGCGCAGCAGGAATTGCAGCCAGGCCACCTGGACGAGCGCCGAGGCGGCCACCGGGACGCGCACGGCGGCGGCGAGCTGGCTCTGGTAGAGGGCGAGGAAGCCGCAGCTCGTCGTGATCGCCGCTGCGCCCTCCGCCTCGAGCGCGCGGGCG
>JBBSIT010000304.1:0-5798 GCA_038231995.1 Acetobacterales bacterium
CGGAGGGGCCGCACGTGCGCGTGGATACCGGCGTGCGCGCGGGCGACGCGATCTCGGTGCAGTACGACCCAAGGATCGCCAAGCTCATCGTCTGGGACGATACGCGCGACGCCGCGGTGCAGCGCCTGTCGCGCGCGCTTGCCGATTATGAGGTCGTCGGCATCGCGACCAACCTCGATCTATTGCGCAACATCGCCGCGCACCCGGCGTTCCGCGCCGCCGAGCTCGACACCGGCTTCATCGGCCGCCACGAGGCCGAGCTGATGCCGGCTCCGTCGCCCGCGCCGCCGCTCGCCCTGGCCGCCGCGACCCTGCGCGTGCTGCTGGACCGGCAGGCGGAGGCCTCCGCCCGCGCCGCCGCCAGCCAGGACCCGCACTCGCCCTGGGCGCTGCCGACCGCCTGGCGGATGAACGGCGACGGCTACCAGGACATCACCCTCCGCGACGGCGACGCCAGCCACGCCATCCGCGCCCACCCGCGCCCGGACGGCGGCGCGCGCATCGACCTGTCCAGCGGCTCCGTGGACGCCCAGGCTGCGGAGGCGAACGGCGCCCTGCTGCTGTCGCTCGACGGCGTGCGCCGCCGCGTGCAGGTGGTGCGCGCGGGCGAGTCGCTGACCGTGATCCTCGACGGCGTGAACCATCCGCTGTCGCTGGTGGACGTCCTGGCCGCGGCGCAGGCGGAGGACGCCGGCGGCGACCGGCTGATCGCGCCCATGCCCGGCCGCATCATCGACGTGCGGACCGCGCCGGGCGCCGTCGTCGCGCGCGGGGACGTGCTGCTGGTGCTGGAAGCCATGAAAGTGCAGATGCGCATCACCGCCCCGCGCGGCGGCGTGGTGGAAGCGGTGCGGACCGCGGTCGGCGACCTCGTGGACGACGGCGCGGAGCTGGTCAGCTTCGTCGCGGTTTCGAACTAAGGTCTCGGTAGCTCCTCTGTGGTAATCTGCAGCTGACAAGGGAAAACCGATGGGCAATCGCATACGACGCCAGCGCGTACCTGACACTATGGAAGCGCGACTATCGAACTGATAGCCTGGGCGCTTCCAGACCACCGCGCCGCGGGGGCGTGCGTTAGAAATCTGGGAGTGAAAGAGCAGCGCCTGGTTGGCCCTGGATGGCTGCACGCGTGCTGCACGATCGGTGGCTTATGAGACTTCCAGAACCCCGCATGCTTGGCAAAGCGCCAAAGAGGCGGCGAGTATCGCCCGAAAGCGCTGTGGTGGACAGAAGGCGAGGAGAAAACGGCGGTCCGCCTTGAGGGTTAAGCCACCCCCTCCAGCGCCGCTTCAGCCGCCATCCAAGCCTCCTCCGCCGCCGTCACCTCGCGCGCGATAGCGGCCAGTCGCGTGTTCGCCGCCGTCACCTCGGCCGCCTTGCTCGGCGCGTAGAGCGCCGGGTCGGCGAGCTTCGTCTCGATGCGCGCGCGTTCGGCCTCCAGCTTGGCGATGCGCGCCTCCGCGTCCCGCGCCTGCCGGCGTAGCGGCGCGAGCTGCTCGCGCGCCTCCGCCCGCTCCCGCCGCTCGTCGCGCCGGCTGGGCGCCGCGTCGGTCTTGGCGGCGGGGCGGGCGTGCTCGGCCAGGAGCGCGCGGTAGTCGTCCATGTCGCCGTCGTATGGCCGCACCGTGCCGTCCGCGACTAGCCACAGCCGATCCGCGACCAGCTCCACCAGATGCGGGTCGTGCGTGATCAGCAGCACCGCGCCCTGGAAGTCCGCGAGCGCCCGCACCAGCGCCTCGCGCGCGTCGATGTCGAGGTGGTTGGTCGGCTCGTCCAGGATCAGCAGTTGCGGCGCGTCCCGGGTGGCGAGCGCGAGCAGCAGCCGCGCCTTCTCGCCGCCGGACAGGTTGCCCACCGGCGTATCGGCCCGGTCCGCGTCCAGCCCGAAGCGGGCGAGCTGCGCGCGGACCTGCGGCGGCAACGCGCGGGGCAGGGCGCGCGCCATGTGTAGCACCGGCGTCTCGTCCAGCACCAGCTCGTCCGTCTGGTGCTGCGCGAAGTAGCCGACGCGCAGCTTGGGAGCGCGCCGCATCTCGCCCCCGATCGGATCGAGCCGGCCCGCGAGCAGCTTCGCCAGCGTGCTCTTGCCGTTGCCGTTGGCGCCGAGCAGGGCGATGCGGTCCTCGGTGTCCACGCTGAGCGACAGCCCGCGCAGCACCGGCTTCCCGTCATACCCGGCGCTCACCTTGTCGAGCACCAGGATCGGCGGCGCCAGTCGCGCGGGCTCGGGGAAGGCGAAGCGGGTCGGCGCCGCCTCCACCACCGTGTCGATCACCGGCAACCGTTCCAGCGCGCGCAGCCGGGACTGCGCCTGCCGCGCCTTGGTCGCCTTGGCGCGGAAGCGGTCCACGAAGCTCTGCATGTGCGCGCGCTGGGCGGCGATGCGCTCGGCCGCCCGGCTCTGCTGCATCGCCTGCTCCGTGCGGATACGAACGAACTCGTCGTATCCGCCCGGCGTCAGGCTCAGCTTTCGCTGATCCAGGTGCGCGATCGCCTGCACGGAGCGGTCGAGCAGGCCGCGGTCATGCGACACGATCACGCAGGCGCCGGGGAAGCGCGCGATCCAGCCCTCCAGCCACAGCGTCGCCTCGAGGTCGAGATGGTTGGTCGGCTCGTCCAGCAGCAGCAGGTCCGGGTTGGCGAACAGCGCCGCGGCCAGCGCCACCCGCATGCGCCAGCCGCCGGAGTAGGAGCCGACCGGCCGGCCCTGGGCCGCGTGGTCGAAGCCGAGCCCGGCGAGGATGGTGGCGGCCCGGGCCGGCGCGCTATCCGCGCCGATGGAGCGCAGCCGCTCGTGGATCTCGGCGACGCGCAGCGGCTCGGCGCGCTCCAACTCCGCCAGCAGCGCCAGCCGCTCCTCGTCCGCTGCCAGCACGGTGTCGAGCAGGGTGGCGTCGCCGCTGGGCGCTTCCTGTCGCACCTGCGCCATGCGGGCGCGGGCGCTCAGGCGTATCTCGCCGCCATCGACCGGCAGCTCCCCCGCGATGGCCTTGAGCAGCGTGCTCTTGCCCGCGCCGTTGCGCCCGACCAGCCCGATGCGCCGCCCCGGATCGACTCGCAGGTCCGCGCCGTCCAGCAGCGTGCGGCCGGCCATGCGCAGGGTCACGTGGTCGATGGTGAGCAGGCTCATGCGCGCGATGTAGAGGCCGGCCGGGCCGGAGGGAAGGGGCGCCGGGACTTGCCGCTCCGCGCCGCTTGGCCTAAACGCCCGTCCCCCGACCGTCTCGCAACCCGACAGGAGCCCCCATGGCCGCCGAGCGCACGTTGTCCATCCTGAAGCCCGACGCGACGCGCCGGAACCTCACCGGCAAGATCAACGCGTGCCTGGAGGACGCCGGGCTGCGCATCGTGGCGCAGAAGCGCATCCAGATGACGCAGGCGCAGGCGGAGGCGTTCTACGGCGTGCACCGCGAGCGCGGCTTCTTCCGCGACCTCGTGACCTTCATGGTCAGCGGCCCCGTCATCGTGCAGGTGCTGGAGGGCGAGGACGCCGTGGCGAAGAACCGCAAGGTCATGGGCGCGACCAACCCGGCCAATGCCGAGCCCGGCACCATCCGGGCGCAGTTCGCCGAGAGCATCGAGGCCAACTCGATGCACGGTTCCGACAGCGCGGAGAACGCGGCGACCGAGATCGCCTATTTCTTCGCCGGCAGCGAGATCGTCGGCTGAGCCGCATGGGACGGCACGCAGCCGCCTGGGCGCTGGCCGCGATCCTCGCGGGCTGCGCCGCGCCGCCGCCGCCGCCGGCGCCTGTCGTCGAGGCGGTCCCCTTGCCGCCGCCCGGCGTCGATGGCCGTTACCGCGGCACGGTGCGCCTCGTGCGGGCTGAGAACAATTTCTGCCCCCGCAGCGGTCCGCGCACGCTGGAGGTGTCCGACGGCAGGATCACGTTGTCCTATAGCGTGCCACCGCGGCAGCGCGTGCCGCTGATCGCGGACATCCAGGCGGACGGGCGCGTCATGGCCGAGGACGGCGAGGGGAGGCTGGAGGGGCAGGTCTCCGACGGGCGCCTGGAGGTCACGATCACTAGCGGAATGTGCGAGCACCGCTGGACCATGACGCGGATGGGCTGATGAACTAGGGCAACGGATACGCGCTCGGCGAGTTGGAGGTAGCGCCTCCCCTCGGAGGACCCCCTCCGAAGGTGAGCCGCCGATGCCCCCGATCCCGCGTGACACCGCCCTGGACAATTCCCTGGCCTTTATCAGGGACCCGTATCGCTTCGTATCGAAACAGTGCCGGCGCTACGGGGCTGACCTGTTCGAGACGCGGCTGCTGCTCCGGAGAACCATCTGCATGACGGGGCCGGCGGCGGCCGAGCTGTTCTACGACGCCAACCGGTTCAGCCGCCACGACGCCATGCCGGCGCCGATCCGCCGGACGCTGCTCGGGCAGGGCGGCGTGCAAGGGCTGGACGATGGGGAGCACCGGAATCGCAAGCGGATGCTCATGTCGCTGATGGGTCCCGAGCGGATCGGCCAGTTAACCGAGGCGGTTTCCGCGGAGTGGCTTCGCGCCGGGCGCGCGTGGGCGGCCAGGCGCGAGATCGTGCTCTACGACGAGCTGCCCGGGCTGCTGACCCGCGCCGTCTGCGCCTGGGCCGGCGTTCCGCTCGGCGATCGGGAAGCCGCCCGCCGGACCCGGCAACTCCGGGCGATGTTCGACGGCGCCGGAGCGGTCGGGCCACGGCACCTCTGGTCACGGCTGTCCCGCAAGAACGCCAACCGCTGGATCGCCGGCATCGTCGGCGAGATCCGCGCCGGGCGGCTCCATCCGCCGGACGGAAGCGCGGCGCACGTCGTCGCCTGGCACCGCCAGCTCGACGGCGCGCTGCTCAGCCCGCACGTGGCTGCCGTGGAGCTGCTGAACGTGCTCCGCCCGACCGTCGCCGTCGCGGTCTACATCACGTTCATCGCCCATGCGCTCCACCAGCACCCTGAAGTCCGGCGCAAGCTCCTCGCGGGCGAGCCCGGTTACACCCGCCTGTTCGTGCAGGAGGTCCGGCGGCTCTACCCCTTCTTTCCCGCCGTCATGGCCAACGTGCGGCATGATTTCGAGTGGCGGGGCTACCGCTTCACCCGGGGGCGGAAAGCCGTGCTGGACCTGTTCGGGACCAACCACGACGCGCGCACCTGGGATGCGCCCGAGGAGTTCAGGCCGGAGCGGTTCCGCGACTGGTATGGCAGCCCGTTCGACTTCATCCCCCAGGGCGGCGGCGACTACGTTGCGGACCATCGCTGCGCGGGCGAGTGGATCACGATCGAACTCATGGAGATGGCCGCCGACATGCTCGGCCGGCGCATGGGCTACGACGTGCCCGACCAGGACCTCCGCATCAACTTCGCGCGGCTGCCCGCCCTGCCGCGCAGCCGGTTCATCATGCGCAACGTCAGCTTCGCGGAGCTGGGAGAAGCAGTCAGACCAGCGTCACCCACATAACGATCACCAGCAGCACGACCGCCATCACCGCGTACGTGACGAACTTGACGAAGCTCGCCCAGAACGTCTGACGGTCGGCCAGAAAGGCGTCCGCGATGCCCGGGCTCAACGCGGGGCTGTCGGCTTGCTCGTGTGGGTCGGCCATCCTGCTACCTCGAAGTTCTCGCGCGGTATCTACGACCCGGCGCAACCGCCGGGCAAGGGGTTGAGCAACGCCGCATCCGGGTTTGACGCCCCGTCCTGCTCGGCGGCCAGCAGCCGCAGCGCGAGCGGCAGGATGCGGTGCTCCTGCGCGAGCACTCGCGCAGCCAGCGCCGCCTCGTCGTCGCCGGGCAGCACGGGGACTGCCGCCTGCGCCA
>JBBSIT010000305.1:0-5765 GCA_038231995.1 Acetobacterales bacterium
GATATGGGGACCGACGACGACGCCGAGGGCCATCACGCTGTGGCCGACCGATTTCAGCAGTTGGTAGCTCTCCGGCACTGACGCGGCTTCGAGTGGCGATTTGCCGGGTCGGTACAGGATGAACCGGCCGCCTGCGCCCGAGAACAGGCCGAGGATGACCGGGTGCTGCGCGAGGATGCTGCCCTGCCGAGAAGTTCCTGGCGCGTGGGGGCGACTACCTGCTGACGCTCAAGGGCAATCATTCATTGGCCCACAAAGCGATCGTCGAGCATTTCGAGCAGCACTGCTTTGGCCGTGGCGCACCCGGCCGTGCTGACTGTGACGCCTTTGACGACACGCACGGCCGCCTGGTCCGGCGTCGGGTGTTCGCCAGCGCCGAGGCTGCGACCCTGGCCGCCCTGAGCGGCTGGCCTGGGCTGCGCACCGTGCTGGCGGTCGAGAGCATCCGCAGCGTCAACAGCGTGCCCACCAAGGTCGAGAGCGAGATCCGCTACTTCCTGTCGAGCTGCCCCGACAATCCCGCCACCTTGGGCCAGGCCATCCGCTCGCACTGGGCCGTGGAGAACGCGCTGCACTGGGTGCTGGATGTCACGTTCCGCGAGGACGACAGCCGCGTGCGTGATCGCACCGCGGCGCGCAACCTGGCGCTCCTGCGCAAGATCGCGCTCAACATCGTTGGTCGCGAACGGACAACCAAGGCCAGCGTGCGTGCCAAACGGAAGAAAGCCGCCTGGAATGATGCCTACATGCTCCAACTCCTGGCCAGGTAGCTGATGGACTCTCTGCTAATCCGGAACAGGATTTCATGCGTTGCCCCTGATCCCGATCCCTGCACCAAAGCCTTCCCCAATGTCTAGGCCCGTTCGCGGCTGCCCTTGCCGGCGCTGGCCGCCGGGTTACGCCTCAATGCAGCGCCGTCGAGGAAGTGCGCCACCGCCTCCTCCGTGGCGCGCAGATGATCGTCCATCAGCTCGGTCGCGCGCGCGACGTCCCGCTGCAGCACTGCCGCCGCGAGTGCCGCGTGCTCGGCGCCGATGTCGCGCACCCCGGCGCCGGCGTCGCGATACCGCAGCAGCCGCATCTTGCGATAGCGCTCGGAATGGTCGGCGAGAGTGTTCCAGATGCGCAGTAGCCACTCCGATCCGCACGCAGCCACCAGGGCGTGATGGAAGCGCCGGTGCTGCGCTTCCCAGAGCGAGGCTGCCGCACGGTCCTGCTCCGACTGCGGCAACAGCGTGCGGGACAGCAGGTGCAGGGCGGCGACGATCTCGGCCTCCCAGGCGGCGGCGCCGTGCTGCATGGCACCGGCGAGGCACAGGCGCTCGATGGCGCGCCGGGTCGCCATGAGGTCGGCCAGCTTCTCGCGCGACGCCGGGGTGACGCGGGAGCCGCGATGGACCTCGGCATCCACCAGGCCCTCGCTCGACAGCCGCGCGAGCGCCTCGCGGATGGGCGTCAGCCCGAGGTCGAACCGGCCTTGCAGGTCGCCGGCGCGCAGCCGGTCCCCGGGCATGAGGTCGCCGTGCAGTATCTCGCCCCGCAGGCGGCGATAGGCCCGCTCGGCCAGGGATCGGCTCTCGGTCATGTCGTTCACATGCGCCTCGAGTGTTGACACCTAGATTTTATAGAATCACTCTCGCCTGATGAAAAGCAACCCGGCCTTCTGGACGCTGGCAACCGTCGAGGTAACCGGGCAGGCGATGGCTTGCCTGGAGACGGGCGGGCGCCTCTACGCGCTGGAGCCGAGCCTCGCCCGGGTGGGTCTGCCCGGGATGCGGACGGGGCTGGACCTGTTCGAGGATTGGGACCGGTCGCGCGACGCGCTGGATGCAGCGGCGGCGAAGCTCGACGCGGCAGATGTCGTGGAAGGCGCTCGGCTCGCTCCGCTGCTCTACCCAGGCAAGGTGCTGTGCGCCGGGGCGAACTACTTCGACCACCTCGCCGAGATGGGCATGCCCGGCGCCGTCAAGGCCGAGCAGCGGCTGTTCTTCTTCATGAAGCCGCCGCGCAACGCCGTCGTAGGCGAGGGGGCGACCGTTCGGATGCCGCTCGGCACGAAGGCGTTCGACTGGGAGATCGAGCTGGCCGCCGTGATCGGGCGACGGGCGCGGGATGTGCCGGTGGAGACCGCGCTCGATCACGTCGCGGGCTACACGGTCGCGATCGACTTCTCCGCGCGCGACCACAACCGGGCGCCCGAGACGTTCTACAAGCTCGACTGGGTGGCGGGGAAAGCCAACGACACGTGCTGTCCGGTGGGCCCGCGGATCGTACCGGCGTCGGCTATCCCCGATCCGCAGGACCTTGGGCTGCGCCTATGGGTCAACGGCGCGCTCAAGCAGGACGGCAGGTCGGGCGACATGATCTTCTCCGTCGCCGAGCAGATCGCGACCGCGTCGCGCATCATGACGCTCGACCCGGGCGACCTGCTGCTGACGGGGACGCCGGCCGGCGTGGGCGTGCCCCGGCGCACCTTCCTCGCGTTCGGCGACTGGGTGGAGGCGGAGATCGAAGGCATTGGGCGCCTCAGCTTAACGATCCAGGAGCCGGGCTAAGCAACCATATCGCAGGAGACCGCCGTGACCACGAGACGCACCGTCCTTGCCGCACTCGCCTCGGGCTTGCCCTTCGCAGCACTGACTTGGCCGGCGGCCGCGCAGACGGCGCTGCGTATCTCGACCGCATCGGCGGAGAACGACTGGCTCAACAAGGCGCTGCAGCGCTTCAAGCAGGGGGTCGAGACGGCCTTGCCGGGCCAGCTCGCCGTGTCGCTGCACGCGAACGCGTCGCTGTTCCGCCAAGGTACCGAGGTCCCGGCCCTGCAGCGCGGCAACCTCGAGATGAGCACGATGACGACCTTCGAGGTCGAGCAGCAGCTTCCGGAATACGGCGTGCTCTCCGCGGGCTACGTGCTGCGCGACTACGACCACCTCAAGCGCGTGCTCTCCGGGCCGATCGGGCAGGAGTACATCGCGGCGGTGGCGGCCAAGATGGGCATCCAGATCGTGGCGGTGACCTACCTGGGCACGCGGCAGGTCAATTTGGCGCAGGCGCGCGAGGTGCGGGGGCCGGCTGACCTGGCCGGGGTGAAGCTGCGCATGCCGCCCGGTCCGGGCTGGGTCGCGCTCGGCCGGGGGCTCGGGGTGACGCCCACGCCGATGGGCATCCCGGAGGTGTATCTCGCGCTCAAGAACGGCGCGATCGACGGGCAGGAGAACCCGCTCAATATCACGAAGGTCAACAATTTCCAGGAGGTGACGCAGCAGATCGTGATGACGTCGCACCTGGTGCAGCCGGTGTTCCTGTCGCTCGCCAAGCCGTTCTGGGACCGGCTGGCCGCGCCGCAGCAGGAGGTGATCCGCCGGGAGGCGCTGGCGGCGGCCGAGTACAACGACACGAACCGGATCGCGGAGGAGAAGGAGATGGCCGGCTTCTTCGAGAAGGCCGGGCTGCGGGTCACGTCGCCCGACCTCGCTGGGTTCCGCGCCTCGGTGAAGCAGCAATACGAGGCGGCCGGTTTGGCGCAGAAATGGGCGCCGGGCCTGGCCGAGCGCATCGCGGACGCGGACTGACGCGGGCGCCGGGATGAGCGTCCGCCTCCAGCAGGTCGCGGCGCTCGTGTCGGCACTGCTGTTCGGGGCGATCGTCGTGACGTTCGGCGCCAACATTGTTGCGCGCTATGCCTTCGCCCGGCCGATCATCTGGGCGGACGAGCTGGTCGTGTTGCTGCTGTTGTGGACCACGTTCCTGACGGCCGCGTTCGTGACGCAGGAGCGCGAGCAGGTGGTGTTCGACCTGCTGTATGAGCGCTCCGGGCCGGCCGGACGCCGCTGGATGCTGCTGGCCGGCTCGGTCCTGCTCGCGCTGGTGTTCGCCGGGGCGCTGCCGGCTATCGTGTCATACACGACGTTCCTGTGGCGCGAGCGCACCAACGTGCTCGAGCTGCGGCTCGACGTAGCCTATTCCTGCTTCGCTCTGTTCATAGCCATGCTCGTCCTGCGCCGGCTGGTCATCGTGGCGCGCCTGCTCGGGCGGGATTGGCGGGGCGCCATAGCGCAGATTGAGGGGCGCGCGCCGGAGTGAGCGCGGGCATCGGAGCGCTGGCCGCGACCTTCGTCGGGCTGACGCTCCTGCGCGTGCCGATCGCCTACGCGATGTTCGCCGCCAGCGTCGTCTATCTCTGGACGAGCGGGCAGGATGTCGGCCTGCTGGTGGACCAGACGATGAACACGCTGACCGGGCTGCACGTGCTGCTCGCGGTGCCGATGTTCATCCTGGCCGCCAACGTGATGAACGCGACGGAGATCAGCGACCGGCTTTGGGCGGCGGCGGACGCGCTCGTCGGGCGCTACCGCGGCGGGCTCGGCCACGTGACGGTGCTGGTCAACGTCGTGTTCTCCGGCATCAGCGGCAGCGCGGTGACCGACGCCGCCGGGCCGGGGATGCTGGCGATGCGCATGATGCGCGACGTATCGCACTACCCGGCCGGGTTCTCGGCTGCGCTGATCGCGGCGGCGTCCACCATCGCGCCCATTATCCCGCCCTCGATCCCGATGATCCTCTACTCGCTGCTGTCCGGGGCGTCTGTGGGGGCGCTGTTCCTGGGCGGGGTCGTGCCGGGTTTCCTGATGGCGGGGTCGCTGATGGTGGCGATCGCCATAGTGGCCCGCACGCGCGGGCTGCCCAGCGGCGAGCCGGCGCCGCTGCGCGCCATACCTAGCGCGCTCGGTCGCGCCGTCATCCCGCTCACGCTTCCCGCCGTGCTGCTCGGCGGCCTGTTCTCGGGCGTGTTCACGCCGACCGAGGCCGCCGCCGTGGCCGCGATCTACGCGATCCTGCTCGGGGCGCTGGTCTACCGCAACCTGGGGCCACGCACACTGCTCGCGGTGCTGCTGGAGTCCGCGCGCCAGTCCACCGTTGTCATGCTGCTGATCGCCAGCGCGTTCATCATCAACTACGCCGTCACCGCCGAGCAGGTGGCGCAGCGCCTGGCCGACGCGGTGACGGCGCTGGACCTGTCGCCCATCGCGTTCATGCTGTGCGTGAACGCGCTGTTCCTGGTGCTCGGGTGCTTCCTCGACGCGTCGGTGCTGCTGCTGGTGTTCGTGCCGGTGCTGCTGCCGTCGGCCCGGGCGCTCGGCCTCGACATGGTGCACTTCGGCGTCGTCGCCATCGTCAACCTGATGATCGGGCTTGTGACGCCGCCCTACGGCCTGCTGCTGTTCGTGCTGTCGGCGCTGGGCCGGGTGAAGCTGATCGAGATCATCCGGGAGATCTGGATCTTCATCATCCCGCTCACGGTCGTGCTCCTGCTGCTCATCTGCATCCCCGACCTGGTCTTGTGGCTGCCCCGGGCCGCCGGGATGCTGAAGCCCTAGCCCGGCCGGACGGGCCGCCGCTTGCTCCACGGCCGAGCTTCCTCGAGCAGCGCCCCCAGCCGCAGCAGGTCGAGGTCGGCGCCCCAGCGGCCGACGAGTTGCACCGCCGTCGGCAGCCCGTCCGCCGCGAAGCCCGAGGGCATGGTGAGCGCCGGGTGGCCCGTGAGGTTGAAGGGATAAACGTGACCTTGGTGCAGAATTGCGGCTCCGAGCTTGGGCAACGCGGTGGTGGGGCGTATAGGGCGGCTCCCTCGTTCTCTGGATGCTGGATGCCCTACAAGGGGCGTTGGTGCACTTTGATAATCTGAAGGGGTGGTAGGATGCCGTTCCCTTTCTGGTTCTAGCCGCCCCGATGCCGCACAAACACAACGCCGATCGCCGTCACCA
>JBBSIT010000306.1:0-5747 GCA_038231995.1 Acetobacterales bacterium
GATCGCCGCAAGGCGATGCTGGAGGACATCGCGATCCTGACCGGCGGCCAGGTGATCTCCGAGGACCTCGGCATCAAGCTCGAGAGCGTGACCCTCGCCATGCTGGGCCGGGCCAAGCGAGTTCTCATCGAGAAGGAGAACACGACGGTCATCGAGGGCGCCGGCGCGTCCGACCAGATCAAGGGCCGCTGCGAGCAGATCCGCGCGCAGGTCGAGGAGACCACCTCGGACTACGACAAGGAGAAGCTGCAGGAGCGTCTGGCCAAGCTGGCCGGCGGTGTTGCGGTGATCCGGGTCGGCGGCTCGACCGAGGTCGAGGTGAAGGAGCGCAAGGACCGGGTGGACGACGCGCTGCACGCGACCCGTGCGGCCGTGGAGGAGGGCATCGTGCCCGGCGGCGGCGTCGCCCTAGCGCGTGCATCGCTGATCCTGGCGCAGCTGAAGCCCGAGAATGAGGACCAGAAGTTCGGCATCGAGATCGTGCGCAAGGCGGTTCAGACGCCGCTGCGCCAGATCGCCGAGAACGCCGGCGAGGATGGCGCGGTGATCGCGGGCAAGGTGCTGGAGAACGGCGACTACAACTTCGGCTTCGACGCGCAGCTGGGCGAGTTCAAGGACATGGTGGGCGCCGGCATCATCGACCCGACCAAAGTCGTGCGCACGGCGCTGCAGGATGCGGCCTCGGTCGCCAGCCTGCTGATCACCACCGAGGCCATGATCGCCGAGCGGCCGGAGCGCAAGGCTCCCGCCGGCGGGCCTCCGGGCGGCGGCATGGGCGGCATGGGCGACATGGACTTCTAAGTCCAAGCCTCCGAACCGTGACGGGGGCGGACCGCAAGGTCCGCCCTTTCTTTTTGGCCCGCGATCATCCTGGGTGGATACCCAGGACGTGAATCGCTGGCGTCCCAAAAAGATAGCCGTTTCGTTGCGCTGTGATTGACACCCGCCGCCGTTTCTGTGCCCATTGCCGTCGCGATCGTGTTTTTGCCTAGCCTTGCCGCGCTTCCCTCTGTCGGGTGCTGTCAAGACGTCCCAAAGACCCGGTTGTCTGACACCCCCTGCGCTGATGCGGTGGGACCACGACGGAGAGCGACGCAGATATGGCTACTGGGACTGTCAAGTGGTTCAACACCACCAAGGGCTTCGGCTTCATCATGCCCGACGACGGCGGCAAGGACGTATTCGTCCACATCACCGCGGTCCAAGCCGCTGGTCTGCGTGGCCTGAACGAGGGCCAGAAAGTTTCCTACGAGGTCGTGATGGAGCGCGGCAAGGCCGCCGCGACCGGCCTCAAGCTTGCCTGAGACGGCAACCCGATCGGCCGCGACAGCCATGCTGGCAGCGCGGTCCCCAAGCTCGGCCAGCCCCCGCGCTGGCGAGGCCTAACCCGCATAACCAAGCGCGCGGGCAGGCCGCGCGTGGCAAGGAGTGACGTATTATGGCTACCGGTACCGTGAAGTGGTTCAACGCCACCAAGGGCTTCGGCTTCATCATGCCGCAGGATGGCGGCAAGGACGTGTTCGTCCACATCACCGCGGTACAAGCTGCTGGTCTTAAAGGATTAGACGACGGTCAGAAGGTGAGCTACGAGGTTGTTATGGAACGCGGAAAGGCTGCCGCAACCAACCTCAAGCTGGCCTGAACGCACGTCTGCGTCGGGAAGGGCCGCCCTTGGAGGCGGCCCTTTCTGATTCCATACCCCCGCTCAGGCGCCGGTCCAAGACGCCGAGCTGACGCCGGCCGTCATCGCGTCACCCTCTCGCGTCACCGGCGTGACCTTCGTGGCGCCGGCCGCCTGCACGATCTCCGTCACCTGCCTGACCTGGTTCTCATCCCGCGTCCGCACAGCCAGGATCAACCGTCCCTCCGCGCCTTTCTTGTCACGGTCCTTAACGCCGGCCCGGTCGACGGCTGCCCCTCCTGCCGCCGCCGCCGCGCCCACGCCCGCGCCCACCGCGGCAGCGCCAGCAGCCGCGACGCCCGCGGCGCCTCCGGTGGCGATCGTAGCGCCGGCGAGCGCGGCCGCTCCGGCAAATGCGGCCATGCTGATGCCCATCGTCTGCAACTGGCGCTTATCCGTCTCGTCGGTCGGGTTGTCCGCCGAATTGTTCGGCGTTCCCCCGCCGCCCTCGCGATCATGTGGCAGGCTGAAATCGGACCGGTCGTAGCCCGCCAGTCCCAGGCGTCCCATAGCGTCCTCCAGGGCCGCATCATTGGGGAAAGCGGCCTGCACCTCCTGCACCGACTGCTTCAGCGCCGGGCTGTCGTCGTTCGTCGTTCCGCTCATGTCGTCCTCCGCTTGTCCCAATTGAAACGCTGCAGCCCAGGGCCTGTTCCCGCGCGGTTGCCGCCAAGGAGCATACTGGGCAGGATTGGCGCATGTTCTCCCGCACCGAGCTCGACGCCGCCGCCGCCCTGGTTCACGGCGCGCTCCACCCCTCGCCGCAGATCGCCTGGCCCCTGCTGGCCGCGCGCACGGGCGCCGACGTGCGGGTGAAGCACGAGAACCACCTGCCGACCGGCGCCTTCAAGGTCCGCGGCGGCGTCGTGTTCATGGACTGGCTCAGGCGGGCGCATCCCGGAGCGGCCGGCGTCGTGAGCGCAACCCGGGGCAACCATGGCCAGTCGCTCGCCTTCGCGGGGGCGCGCGCCGGCGTCCCCGTGACGATCGTCGTCCCGCACGGCAACAGCCGGGAGAAGAACGCGGCGATGCGCGGCTACGGCGCCGAGCTGGTCGAGCACGGCGCCGATTTCGACGACGCGCGAGAGCACGCGGCCTCCCTGGCGGATGTGCGAGGCCTGGTGTTCGCGCCGAGCTTCGCGGCCCCGCTGGTCCGCGGCGTCGCGACCTGGGCGCTCGAGTTGTTCACCGCCATGCCGGACCTCGACACTCTCTATGTCCCGATCGGCCTCGGCTCCGGCATCTGCGGCGCCATCCTGGTGCGGGACATGCTGGGTCTGCCGACCAGGATCGTCGGCGTGCAGAGCACCGGGGCGGCCGCCTACGCGCGGTCGTTCGAGGCCGGGCACCCCGTCACCATCAACTCCGCAACCACCCGGGCCGACGGCATGGCGACGCGCGTCCCCGACCCGGTTGCCTTCGGGATCATCCAGGCCGGCGCCGACCGGATCGTGACGGTGACGGACGAGGACGTCGCTGCCGCCATCCGCGCCTACTGGACCGACACGCACAACCTGGCCGAGGGCGCCGGCGCAGCGCCGCTGGCGGCCTTGATGCAGGAGCGCGAGAGGATGCAGGGACGCCGGGTCGGCCTGCCGCTATGCGGCGGCAATATCGACCTGGCGTTGTTCCGCTCCTGGGTCTTGGAAAGCTAGGGTGGTTTCACGCGGTTACTCACCTTGACCGAACGCAAGAGCGCGCCCGGTCAAGGTGAAACCGCTTTAGCCCCGCTGCTCCACCCGCTGATGCCGCGCGCGTGCCCCGCGCTCGATCGCGGCAGCGACGAGCGGATCGAGGCGCAGCTCGCCCATCACGAACTCCAGCATCCGCAGCACGGGCTGTTGAACCGCGCGCTCAGCGCCGACGACGTCGCAGGCCAGGGCGTAGGCCGTCTCGCGCAGCCGGGGCTCCAGCGCGTCGCGGATCAGCTTGCCCGCGTGGCTCAGCCCGTCATCCTCGCCCAGCAGGTCGATCGCGGCCTCGGTGGCGGCGTCCAGGCGTTCGGATGAGAAATCCTGGAACACCGGCAGCGTCTGCACGAGCCCGGCCATCACGCCGATCTCGCGGTCCGTGATGCCGCCATCGGCGGCGGCGACGAGCACCATGGTGCAGACCAGCGCTTCCCGTGCGTCCAGTCCGGTTCGAGCGAGCATCCTGTGGTCCTCTCCAGATTCGGCCGGACCCTGCGCGAAGCCGCGCCGCAGATCAAGTTACGCTCGCGCGATGTGCTGCCGCCACGGTCTTGGCCAGGAACGCCCGCGTCTCGGCGGCCGCCTGCGCCAGCCCGACCCGGCGCGTCTCGACGCCCGCCGGGAACGCCGAGAGCAGCCGCGACGGCGTGCGCCGGTCCAGCAGCACGAACACGCCCCGGTCGGTCGCCGAGCGGATCAGCCGGCCGAACGCCTGGCGCAGCCGCAGCCGCGCCTTACTGTCGTCGTAGCCCTTCGGATCGCCGCCGGACAGGTGGATGCGCCGTTCGCGGTGCAGGATGTCGGGCCGGGGCCAGGGCACCCGCTCGAACACGACCAGCCGCAGCGCGCGGCCGGGCACGTCCACGCCGTCGCGCATGGCGTCGGTGCCGAGCAGGCAGCTCTCCGTCTCCGTGCGGAACACGTCCACGAGGGTCGCGTTGTCCATCGCGTCCACGTGCTGCGCGAGCAGGGGGATGCCCGCCGCCTCCAGCTCCGGCGCGATGCGGTAGTGCACGGCCTGCAACCGGCTGATCGCGGTGAACAGGCCGAGCCCGCCGCCGCCGGCGGCCTGGAACAGGGTGCGGTAGGCCCCCACCAACGAGCCGATATCACCCGGCATCACGTCGGTGACGACGAAGCAGCGGGTCTGCGCCGCGTAGTCGAACGGGCTCGCCACCGCGGCGCGAATGGCAGGCGACGGCAGGTGCGTGGCGCCGACCCGCGCCTCGGCTGAGGCCCAGGCCGCCTCGGCGTCGCTTTCGCCGCCGCGGGACGCAGCACCGGTGTCGCGCAGCGTCGCGGATGTGACCAGCAGCCCGTGCGCGGGTGCGGCGAGCACGGCGGCGAACGGGACGGTAGGGTCGAGCCAGTGCCGGTGCAGCCCGACGTCGCGGTCGTTCCCTTCCCGGCGGTCCAGGTGCAGGAACATCACGTAGTCCGGGCGAGCGCCGGGTTCGGGCGCGGGCGCCGACACGGCGAGCAGCATGGAACACCAGGCCTGCAGCCGGTTGATCGCCCGGCGCTGCACCGAGTTGACGGCGGCCTTGATCCGGTTGCGCGCCGCGGTCTCGAGCTCCTCGCCCTCATCGTCCAGATGCTCCCGCAGACGGTCGAGCAGCGTCTGCAGCGGCTCCGCGAGCCGGGTCAGCGCTCGGGCGAGCCGTTCGGCGGCGGGGGGCAGGTCGGGGTTCACGGGGTAGAGCTCGCACTCGCGCGCGGCGTGGGAGGAGGCCGGGTCGTCGCTCGCGAGGCGGGCCAACACCTGGGCGCGGGCCGCGCGCAGGAACGCCTCGGCCGGGTGCGGCGCCTCGTCCAAGGCCGGCGCCGCCTTGTCCGCGAGCCGGGCAGACCAGCCGGGGCCGGGCAGGGCGCGGGCGGCCTGAAGCGCTGCGTCGAGCGGCGTCTCCAGCTCGGGCCGGCCGGCAACGAGGTCCTCGATCCGCCGGCGCAACCCGCGCGCGCGCGAGCGTCCGCCCTCCGCGCCCAGCAGCCAGCGGCGCAGCTCGGCGCCCTCCAGGCCCGACAGCTCGGCCGAGAAGGCGCTGTCGGCGGCGTCGAACACGTGGTGGCCCTCGTCGAGCACGTAGCGGGTCGGCACCACCGCGTCGTCGATGCCGCCCCAGGCCGCCTGCGTCATGACGAGCGCGTGATTGGCCACCACCAGCTCCGCCCCGCGCGCCCGGCGGATGGTGTGCTCGACGAAGCAGGTGCGGTAATGCGGGCAGGCGCCGTGGATGCACTCGCCCCGGCGGTCGGCGATGGCGGGCAGCAGGCCCGGTCCGAACAGCTCCGGGAACCAGCCGGGAAGGTCGCCGCCCTGGATGTCGCCGTCCGAGGTCGCCAGCGCCCAGCGCGCGACGAGGCCGAGCGGCACC
>JBBSIT010000307.1:0-5744 GCA_038231995.1 Acetobacterales bacterium
TCCAGTCGGATAGCAGAAACCGGCCTGTGGCAAATTTTGCCGCAGGCGCGATCTTAGGAGGCCAGTCTTTCCAAACACTTGGTGGTTCGTTGCCGTTCCGGCGAATAAGATGGGCTAGAGCGTTTCCACCCGGGGTGAAAACGCTCTAGAACGCCGCCTGTCCGCAATTCAGGAGCATGCAGGCGTGAGCAAGATCATCCGTACCGAACCCAACAAGGTACTCGCGAAGGCCGTCGAGTACCACGGCTTCGTCTTCGTCCAGGGCGTGACGGCCCAGGACCTCGGCAAGGACATCACGGGCCAGACTCATGAGGTCCTGGATTGCATCGATGCCATCCTCGAGACGCACGGCACCGACAAGACCCGGCTGCTGCAAGCGCAGATCTGGCTCAAGGACATCCGCGACCGCGACGCCATGAACCAGGTCTGGTCGGCCTGGCTGCCGGCGAACGGCGCGCCTGCCCGCGCGTGCGTGCAGGCGAACATGGCCGACCCAAGGCATCTCGTGGAGATCATGGTCACGGTCTGCAAGTAGCGGTTGCAGCGACTGGGCAAACGGCACGTGGCACATGCGGCACACCGCTGCAAATATGCCACGAGCCGGATTTATTTGATGGCGCAACGTCTCACGAGGGCGTGATTAGGACCAAGGTCCTTCACGGACCTGTTATCCACAGGCCAAATCCAGCGTTATTTACCGTGAACTCCGTGCAGCGCCGATCTTGGGTTGCGAGTTCCGCTGCGCTGCGGCTACCGCTTGCTCACGACAGGGTGATCGAGGGGTTTGCATGACGGTTCGCAGCGCAGGTGCACGGTTCTTTCTGCTTGGAGCGCTGGTCGCCCTGAGCGCTCCGACAACCTTCGATGCGGCTGATGCGACGCCACAGCCGAAGCAACCGCAGGCGCGGTCAGCGCCGACCAGCGCGCTGCTGAAGGGGAACGCCCGCGCGATGCAGGTCGGCATGAAGCAAGCCCAGCAGAGCCGGGTGGCCCGGTCCAGTCGGTTCGTAACGCGCGGCGGCGGCCTGCAATGCGTGCCCTTCGCGCGCGAGAACTCGGGCATCGAGCTGACCGGCAATGCCGCCACATGGTGGTACAACGCCGACGGCGTGTATGAGCGGGGGAGCCGGCCCGAGGTCGGCAGCGTGCTGAACTTCCGCCCCACCGGGCGCATGCGCCTGGGCCACGTGGCTGTCGTCACGAACGTGCTGAACAGCCGAACGATCGAGATCGACCACGCCAACTGGGCCTCCGCCGGCCGGATCAGCCGCAACATCTCGGTCGTGGACGTGTCCGACTCGAACGATTGGAGCGCCGTCCGCGTCGAGCTCAGCAAGGACGACACTTACGGCGGCATCTATCCCACCTTCGGCTTCATCTATGACCGCCCGGATCGCGGCACGATGGTCGCCAACACCGCGCCCTCGCTGTCGCTGAACCCGGCGATGCGCGATCACCGCCCGGCCGCCGAGCGCGACCTGGTCGCCGCCTACACGACGCAGTACGACGAGGTCGCCGAGGCACCCGACGACCTGCCCCGCGCCGCCCGCCGCACCGGTCGCACCGCACCGCGCTCCCTCGCCAAAGTGTCGGCCCGCCCCGTCGCCTACAAGGCGACGCGCGCGACGGTGCATCAGGTGTCGGCCAAGCAGGCGCCCGCGCGGACCCGCGCCGCGACGGCCCGCAGCTACCGCTAGGTCTCTCAACCGCCGCTGGCGACGCCGAGCAACGCGCCCGCTCCCAGCAGCAGCAGCGGGTGGACCCGGGTGCCGAGCGTCGCTGCGGCCGTCGCTGCGGTGATGACGCCGGGCAGCCAGCCATGCGTCGTGCTGGCGGTCAGCAGCGCGGCGCTGGCCATCACCAGGCCGATGGTCAGCGGCACGAGCCCGGCCTGAACCTTCTGGCGCCAGGCAGCGTGCCGAAAACGATTCCATACGTGGGTCGTGGCCCAGGTCAGCACGCTGCTCGGCCCGATCATGCCGAGCGTCGCCACGAGCGCGCCGGGCGCGCCTGCCACGCGCCAGCCGACCAGGGTGGACACCATCATGTTCGGACCCGGCGCCGCCTGCGCCAGCGCGAACAAGGCGGCGAACTCTGCCGGGCTCATCCAGCCGCGGGCGTCCACCACCTGGCGCTGCATCTCGGGCAGCACGGAGGCGACGCCGCCTACCGCCAGCAGCGACATCTGCGCATAGATCAGCGCGAGCCAGCCGAGGTCATTCCTCATACGGCCGAACGCCGCAGCAGCAGGATGCTGCACGGCGCCAGCACCAGCAGGGTCGGCAGCAGCGGCAGGCGCAGGACGGCGATGGCGCCGAACGTGGTGCAGGCGACCATCACGGGACCCCAGCGCGCCCGGATCGGCCAGGCGATCCGGCAGGCCATGGCGACGACGAGACCGCTAGCGGCGGAGGCCAGCCCTTCGAAGGCGCGGCGCACCACCGGATCCTGCCCGAACTGGTTGTAGAGCCCGCCCAGGCCGGTGACGATGACCATGGGCGCCGCCAGCAGCCCAATGAGGGCCGCCAGCGCACCGGGCACGCCGCGGAAGCGCGAACCGAGCGCCACGGAGACGTTGACGATGTTCGGACCCGGCAGGAACTGGCACAGCGCCAGCAGATCCGTGAACTCCGGCCCCGTCAGCCAGCGGCGCTGCTCCACGATCATCCGGCGCGCCCAGGGCAGCACGCCGCCGAACCCCATCACGCTGATGCCGAGGAAGCCGGCGAACAGCTCATGCAGCTCCGGCGCCAGCTCCGCCCCGTCCTGCCCCTGCTCCATGGCCGATCCTTCCCGCCCGCCGGCGGTCAGCATGGAACGCTGATCCGCGACCGGCAAATGGTGGCGCGCCGCCTGGTCTTGAGCGGGCGCTCTGCTACGATCGCGCGACCGGAGGGGCGAGCATGAGCGGGACAGAACCATTCCTGGCGGCACGGGACCTGCTGCTGCGGCACCGGACCGATCTCGACGCCGCGCGCCGCGAGTTCCGCTGGCCGGTGCTCGACCGCTTCAACTGGGCGCTGGACTATTTCGACCGCATGGCGGCCGGCAACGAGCAGGCGGCGCTGCGCTTCATCGAACCTGGAAGCGCCGACCACTCCATCAGCTTCGCCGACCTCGCCGCGCGCTCCAACCAAGTTGCGAACCACCTGCGCCGGCACGGCGTGCGCCGGGGCGACCGCATGCTGCTGCTGCTCGGCAACGTGCAGCCGCTGTGGGAGACGACGCTGGCCGCCATGAAGCTCGGCGCCGTGGTGATCCCGGGCACCACCATGCTGACCGAGGACGACCTGCGCGACCGCTTCGCTCGCGGGCGCATCCAGCATGTCGTCGCAGACGGCACGCTGGCGCCGCGCTTCGCCGCCATCGAGGGCAGCTACACCCGGGTCGCCGTCGGCGGCGCGGAGGGATGGTCCAACTACGAGGACGCTTACGCCGAGGGCGCCGCCTTCACCCCCGAGGGCGAGACCTCTGCTACCGACCCGCTGCTGCTCTACTTCACCTCCGGAACCACCTCGAAGCCGAAGCTCGTGCTGCACAGCCACCAGAGCTACCCGGTAGGCCATCTGTCCACCATGTACTGGATCGGGGTGCAGCCCGGCGACGTGCATCTCAACATCAGCTCGCCGGGCTGGGCCAAGCACGCCTATTCCAGCCTCTTCGCGCCCTGGAACGCGGGCGCGACCATCCTGATCGTGAACCAGCCCCGCTTCGATGCCGCGCACCTGCTGCAAGTGCTGGATCAGGCGCGGGTCACGACGTTCTGCGCGCCACCGACCGTGTGGCGGATGCTGGTGCAGCAGGACCTGACGGCGCATCCCGTGCACCTGCGCGAGGCCGTGGCGGCGGGCGAGCCGCTGAACCCCGAGGTGATCGAGACGGTGCGGCGGGCCTGGGGACTGCTGATCCGCGACGGCTACGGCCAGACCGAGACGACGCTGCTAGTCGCGAACACGCTGGGCCAAGAGGTGGAGCCGGGCAGCATGGGCCGCCCCCTGCCAGGCTACGACGTCGTATTGGTCGATCCCGACGGAGCCGAGACGGAGGAGGGCGAGATTGCCTTGCGGCTCAATCCGCGGCCGCTCGGGCTGATGCAGGGCTACCAGGAGGAGGACGGCGGCGTGCGGCCCGTGGAGGGTCCGCTGTATCGCACCGGCGACGTGGCGGTGCGCAACCCTGACGGCAGCCTGACCTATGTAGGCCGGGCCGACGACGTGTTCAAATCGTCCGGCTATCGCATCAGCCCGTTCGAGCTGGAGAGCGTGCTGATCGAGCACCCGGCGGTGGCGGAGGCGGCCATCGTCCCCTCGCCCGACCCGACGCGCACGGCGCTGCCCAAGGCGTTCGTGCTGCTCGCGGAGGGATTCGCCCCGGACGAGGCGACGGCGCGCGGCATCTTCGTGCATCTGCGCGCGCGGCTGGCGCCGTACAAGCGGGTGAAGCGGATCGAGTTCGCGGAGCTGCCCAAGACGATCTCGGGCAAGATACGCCGGGTCGAGCTGCGCCGACTGGAGGCGGGGCGGCGCGCGGCGGGGGAGCGCGGCGCCGCAGAGTTCCTGGAGGAGGACCCGGCATGACCGGCGCCGTCGTCGCCGTGAGCCGCGACGCGGCGCATGCGTTCAGCAAGCCGGTTCTGGACAGCATCACGCTGCTCGCCGGGCTGGGCGTGGAGGGGGACGCACACCAGGGCGTCACGGTGAAGCACCGCTCCCGCGTGCGGCAGGATCCGACCCAGCCGAACCTGCGCCAGGTGCACCTGATCCACGCGGAGCTGCTCGACGAACTGCGCGCGAAGGGCTTCGACGTGGGGGCCGGCGACATGGGGGAGAACGTGCTGACGTCCGGCATCGACCTGCTCGGGCTGCCCGCCGGGGCGCGGCTGCATCTGGGCGAGGATGCGGTGGTGGAGGTGACGGGGCTGCGCAACCCATGCGTCCAGTTGGACCGGTTCCAGCCCGGCCTGATGGCGGCGACGCTCGACCGCGACGCGGAAGGCCGGCTGGTGCGCAAGGCGGGGGTGATGGCGGTCGTGCTGACCGGCGGCGAGGTCCGGGCCGGGGATGCGATCAGGGTCGAGCTGCCGGAGGGTGCGCACCAGCAGCTGGAGAAGGTCTGACCGCCGGCCTACTCGTCTCGCCCGGATGCCGTCGGGCCAGTGCGCGCTGCTCGTCGGGCCTTGCCGCGAGCAGCCGGCCAGCGCCATGAGGTCCACGGCCGATCAGGAGCCCGTCCGACGCCGACAAGATCGCGTCGGTTGCCGCATTGGCGAAGCGCACCAGGCCGTTCCCGTCCAGCAGCATCGCCGCTCCCGGGACAGTATCGAGGACAGTCCGCAGGTCGTCGTGAGCCGGGCGAAGCGCCGCAGCAAGCGGTCGGAGTTGGCCGCCGCGCGTTGAGCCAGGGCGAAAGAGACGCCGCCGGCGATCGTGCCATTGCTCCACGGAGCATAGGGCATCGCCAGCAAGCCTTCGATGCCTTGCGGCGCAAGGATATCGGCGTGGATCGCGCTGCGGCGCACAACGGCGCGGCCCACGATGTCGTTCGCGTTGACTGGCCGGCCCGGCTTCGCCCGCCGGAGCACATAGCTGTAGTGGACCGCAATTATCGTAACTGCCCAGGTTGTCGCGGAAAGCTCAAGTGATCCGCAGTTCGGCGACCAGGTTGTCGGGTTGGCCTGTCAGGGCGGCCAGCAAATCCCAGCCCTGCTTTCTTGCGGTTGAGATCAGCGTGCGGAGGACGGCGAA
>JBBSIT010000308.1:0-5744 GCA_038231995.1 Acetobacterales bacterium
ACGGGATTGGATCTCCCAGTGTCTATCGGCCTCCGAACGGCCACCGGGAACGGAAATGGAGCACCATCGGCGCGTCGACAACGCAAGCACCCCATTTCCTCGCCATGATGGTGCGCGCCCTGCGCGCGGTTGATCTGGTGGGATGACGGCGGGGCTTGCGGCGCGGCAGCGGGTTGGATTCCAAGAGTGGGATTCAGCGAGGGTCCGTCGTCATGGAAGAGTTCGTCGCCTGCTTTGCCGATGTCATTGATCCCCGGCAGGATAATGCTCGCCACGATCTGCATGAACTGCTCTTGATCGCGCTGTGCACCATACTGACCGGCGGCAAGGACTGTTCCGACATGGCGCTGTTCGGGGAGGTCAAAGAACCCTTTCTACGGCAGTTTTTGCGCCTCCGGCACGGCATTCCCAGCCACGACACCTTCAGCCGAGTCTTCCGGCTTCTCGACCCGGCGCCGTTCGAAGCCTGCTTCACACGCTTTATGCAGCGCTTCGCCGAGAGCTTGCAGGGCGTGGTAGCCATCGACGGCAAGACGCTACGGCGCTCCTTCGACCGGGCTGCAGGCAAGTCCCCGCTGCACATGCTCCATGCTTGGTCCGTGGACCAACGGCTATTGCTGGGTCAGCTTGCGGTGGATGGCAAGTCTAACGAGATCACGACAGTGCCGAAATTGCTGGAGTTGCTGTCGCTCAAAGGGACCATCGTCACCGCGGACGCGCTCAACTGCCAGCGCGCCATTGCCGCCAAGGTGCTGGCTCAGGGCGGCGACTACGTTCTGGCGCTGAAGGGCAATCAGGGCCGCTTGCTATACGACGTTCGCACCTTCCTCGATGACCCCGCGCGTCCGGCAGACAACGTCCATACCACCGTCGATGGCGACCATGGCCGCATCGAGACCCGAACCAGCCTAGTTTCGAACGACATTTCGTGGCTACAGGAGCAACATGCCTGGCCCGGTCTTGCCGCCATCGGCAAGGTCGTCCGCACCCGCGAAGCGGGCGCCAAGGTCAGCACCGAAACCGCCTACTACCTGCTCAGCACCGTATTGTCCGCCGTTCGCTTCGGCGATGTCGCCCGCGCTCATTGGGGTATGGAGAACGGCCTGCACTGGGTTCTCGACGTGACCATGAACGAGGATCAAGCCCGCAACCGCAAGGATAACGGACCACAAAACATTGCCTTGCTGCGACGTCTGGCCCTCAACCTTGCAAGGCTCGAAGGTTCAAAAGAAACCCTGAAGGGCAAGCTCTTCCGCGCCGCCCTAAGTGACGTTTTCCTTACGCGGCTCCTTGCGCAATTCGGCAAGACTCAAATGCGATAGCCCTGCGTTCGCGCCACTCCTCTCTTGCGCGCCACTCCTCTCAGGTGCCAGCATCGCGTGACCTCCAGGTCCCTCGCGGCCAACGGAGGGGCCATGATAACGGGATGAACCGTCTTGGGGGGGTGCTCACGTGAGAACGCGCTTTATGCTCGGCGCCGTGCTGGCGACGCTCCTTTTGCCGCTGCTCGGACGCGCAACGGCACAGGATTTGCCCAAGCTGCAATTCAAGGCGGTCGGCCTCAACAGCCCGACCGTAGCCTCCACCGTGGACGAGATTCCGTTCTGGCGGAACACGATTCCTCAGGCGTCCAATGGCGCGATTACGGTCGACATCACGCCGCTGGATCAGATGGGCATCGACGACAAGACGATGCTGCGCCTCCTGAGACTCGGCGTCATGGACTTCGCGAGCATGGACATCTCGAAGATGGCCGGCGACGACGCACGCTTCGAGGGATGCGACCTCGCGGGCATCACGCTCGACGTCGACAGGGCGCGGGCCGCGTGCCAGGCCTGGGCACCGGTGCTTGACCGGCAGATGCAGAAGAACTGGAATGCCAAGCTCCTCGCCATCGGCGGCAACCCGCCGCAAGTCTTCTTCTGCCGCTCCGTCATCGGCGGCCTCGAGGACCTCAAGGGCAAGAAGATCCGCGTCATCAACAACACGATGCGCGACTTCCTGCAGGGCATCGGCGGGACGGCGATCAGCATGGCGTTCGCGGAGGTCGTGCCCGCCCTGAACAACGGCGTCGTCGATTGCGCCGTCACCGGAAGCCTCTCCGGAAACACCGCCGGCTGGACCGAGGTGACGAAATCGATCTACCCGATGTCGCTCGGTTGGAGCATCAATGCTCTCGCCGTCAATCTCAAAACCTGGAACGGCCTCGATCCGAAAGTGCAGGCCTTCCTCCTCGATCAGGTCAAGACCTACGAGGACAAGATGTGGGAGACGATCAGGCAGGCGGTCGCCCAGGCCGAAAACTGCAACACTGGCAAGCAGCCCTGCACGATGGGCAGGCCCGCGAACATGACGATCGTGCCGGTGACGCCGGCCGAAGAGGCGGTTCGCAGGAGCCTCGTCGAGGGCGCGGTCCTCACCAACTGGGCGAGGCGCTGCGGCGCCGAATGCGCCAAGGAGTGGAACGAGACAGTGGGCAAAGTCGTCGGTCTAAAGGCGCCGACACGCTGACGCACCCTGCGAGGGGCGGGACGCGACGGGCGATTGCCGTGTTCGATTTCCATCCTGACCTGAAGGGACGTGGCGCATGCGCGCTATCACAACGTGCGTCGATCGCATCGCGCGAGCAGGCGTGTGGCTGGGTGGCGCGCTTATCCTCCTCGCGGTCGTCCTGATCGGCATCGACGTCGTCCTGCGCAAGCTGTTCTCGGCCTCGATCGGCGGCGCGGACGAACTCGCCGGCTACGCGCTGGCGATCGGGACGGCGTGGGCGCTCGCGGCGGCGTTGCTGGACCGCGCCCACATTCGCATCGATTCGCTCTACCTGCTCCTTCCGGCGCCCCTCCGCACGTTCTGCGACCTTCTTGGCCTCGCGCTCTTCGTCGGCTTCTTCGCCCTGGTCGGCTGGCACGGGATCGGCGTCGTGCAACAGTCCTGGGCCTCGGGCTCCCGCAGCCAGTCGGCGCTCGAGATTCCCGTCGTCGTGCCGCAGTTGCTCTGGGCCATCGGCCTCGGAACCTTCGTGGTGATCGGGGCGGTGCTGTTCCTCACGGCAGTCGGGCGTCTCCTCGCGGGCGACCGCGCCGGCGCGGGGCGATTGATCGGGACCCGCTCCGCCCAGGAGGAGATCGAGGAGGACCTGCAGGCGGCCGAGGCGCGGCGGATGCCAGCGAGCGGCCGATGATTCCCGTCACCCTCCTGATCCTGCTGGCGCTGCTCGCGGCAGCCGTTCCGGTCGCCGCCGCGCTCGGCGTCCTCGGCCTCGCGCTCGGCGAGATCTATGCCCGTTTCCCGCTTTCCCTGGCCATGGGTGAGCTGGCGTGGTCCACCTCCAACTCGTTCCTCCTCGTCGCCATCCCGTTCTTTGTCCTGCTCGGCGAGATCCTGCTGCGGTCGGGGATGGCGGAGCGGATGTACGCCGCGCTCGTGCAGTGGATGCCCTGGCTGCCCGGCGGACTCATGCACTCGAACATCGTCGCCTGCGCTCTCTTTGCCGCGACCTCCGGCTCGAGCGTCGCGACGGCCGCGACGATCGGCACCGTCGCGCTCGGCGAGGTCGAGCGGCGCGGCTACAACGAGCGGCTCTTCCTCGGCACGATAGCGGCCGGCGGCACGCTCGGAATCCTGATCCCGCCGTCGATCAACATGATCGTCTACGGGGTGCTTACCGAGACGTCGATCCCGCAGCTCTACCTGGCGGGGCTGCTGCCCGGCGTCGTGCTGGCGCTCCTCTTCAGCCTCACGGTCCTCGTGGCCTGCTTGCTGCGGCCCGGTCTCGACGGAACCCGCATCGAAACGAGCTGGGAGGGCCGTCGGCGCTCTCTGCCGGACTTGGTGCCGCCGCTCTTCATCTTCATCGCGGTGATAGGCTCGATCTACGCCGGCCTCGCCACCGCCACCGAGTCGGCCGCCTTGGGTGTCCTGGCGGCCCTCGCCGTCGCCGCCTGGCGGCGGAGCCTGACGCTCGCGGTGGTCCGCGAGGCGATCGAGGGAACGATGCGGACGACGGCGATGATCATGGCGATCCTCATCGCCGCCTACTTCTTGAACTTCGTCATCACCTCGATCGGCCTGACAGCCCAGGTGAACAACTACGTCACGTCCCTCGGTCTGTCGCCGATGGGGCTCCTCATCGCCGTCGTGGTGTTCTACTTGATCCTCGGCATGTTCATGGAGACGCTCTCTATGATGGTCGCGACGGTGCCAATCATCGCCCCGCTCATGATCAATGCGGGCTTCGATCCGGTCTGGCTCGGCGTGCTCATCGTGGTGCTGATGGAGACCGCCATGATCACACCGCCCGTAGGAATCAATCTCTACGTCGTCCAGGGCCTGCGCAAGCGCGGGCGCATCGACGATGTCATCATCGGCACTGCACCTTTCGTGCTGACGATGCTGCTCATGATTGCGGTCCTGATCTTCTGGCCCGATATCGCCCTATGGCTTCCGCGTAGCGCCTCGCGCTGAGGCACAGCACACGGTGCCTCAATGCCCGGCGGGGGGCGCTCGAGGCCGGTCACAGCCGCTGGAGGGCGATGTTCGTCGCTCGATCGAGACTCGCCTGCCAGTCAGGAAGGACTAGGCAGGTCGCGTCGTACTCCTCGATGATGAGCGGGCCCATCATGGGCGTGACTAGATCGGAGCGGCGGAGAACCGGAGTCTCGATCCAGCCCTGATCCGGCCCGAAATAGGCGAGGCGCGGCGGCGGCTGCTTCTGCTCGGCCCGGCTCGGCGCCGCGCGCTCCGGAATGCCGCCACCGACGCGCACGCCCTGGGCTACCACCTGGATCAAGACCAGCTCGACCGGCTCGTCGGAACCGGCGCGGTGGCCGTAGGTCCGCTCGTGCTCCTGGCCGTAGGCCTCCTCCAGACGGCGGAGCATCGCGGCGTCGATCGGACCGTCCGGCACTGGCACAGCCAGATCGAAGGACTGACCCTGGTAAAGGAGCGAGGCCGTGCGCTTCAGCCTCGCCATCGCACCGGTGAAACCGTCGCTCGCGAGCTGGTCGAGCCCTTGCTGCGAGAGCGCCTCCCAGGCGGCGTTCACCTCGGCCAGATCCATCCCCCGGGTGAGCCGGCGAAAGGTGCGGGAGTAGTGGTGTTCCACGTCGGCGTAGAGCAGGCCGAAGGACGAGAACAGGCCGGGGGACGGCGGGATCACCACCCGCCTCATTCCGAAGGACTCCGCCATGCCGCAGGCGAAGAGCGGTCCGTTGCCGCCGAACGCGAAGAGCGCGAAATCGCGCGGGTCGCGCCCGCGCTCGGTCGACACGGCCCGGATCGCGCGCATCATGTTTGAGGCCGCGATCAGATGCGCGCCATGTGCGGCGCGGGCGACATCCAGCCCCAGCGGGGCGGCGACCGCCCGCTCGAACACGACGCGGGCCTTCTCCGCATCCAGCCTCACCGCGCCTCCGACGAGGTAGGCGGGATTGATGTAGCCGAGCACGACGTTGGCGTCGGTCACGGTCGGCAGCGTCCCGCCCCTGTCATAGCAGACGGGGCCGGGGGAGGCTCCGGCGCTCTCCGGGCCGATCTGCAGCGAACCGCCGCTGTCTATCCAGACGAGCGAGCCGCCGCCCGCCCCGACCTCGGCCAGGTCGATCGCAGGCACCTTCAGGAGGTACCCCGCCCCAGTCAGCAGGCGCGAGCCGACCATGGCGCCGCCGCCGACCGAATACTCGCTCGCGCGCATCACCTGGCCATCCTCGACGGTCGCGGCCTTCGCCGTGGTGCCGCCCATG
>JBBSIT010000309.1:0-5734 GCA_038231995.1 Acetobacterales bacterium
AGCTGCGCGACCGTCGCGGCGCCGTCCGCCTTGGCGCGTGCTGCGCCCATCTCGTGCGCGACCTTGAGGTAATGCAGCGTGCTGGAATAGGTGCCGGCCTGCACCATCGTCGGCCGTTGCGCCGGCGCCTTGGGCTTGAGCCGCTCGGCGAACGCCCGGGTGCGGTCGTTCATGTCCCAGTAGAAGCTGTTGGTCAGCACGATGCCCTGCGCCACGCGCAGCCCCAGCGAGTGCACGTCGGACAGGAACACCAGCAGCCCGGCCAGCCTCATCTTGCCGCCCAGGCCGAACTCCTGGAACTGCTTGATCGTGTTGATCGTGTCCGACCCGGCGTTCGCCATGCCGAGCACCTTCGCGCCCGACGCCTGCGCCTGCAGCAGGTAGGAGCTGAAATCCGTCGTTCCGGGGAACGGGGTGCGGACGCTGCCGAGCACCTTGCCGCCCGCCTCGGTGACGAAGTTCGTCACGTCGCGCTGCAGCGCGTGGCCGAAGGCGTAGTCGGCGGTGATGAAGAACCAGGTGTCGCCGCCCGCCTTCACCATCGCGCCGCCGGTGGACTTGGCCAGCATGTAGGTGTCGTACGCCCAGTGGATCGTGTTGGCGTTGCAGGCCGACCCCGTCAGGTCCGAGGTGGCGGCGCCGGAGTTGATATAGACCTTGTTCTTGTCCTTCGCGACGCCGGCCACGGCCAGCGCTACCGCGGAGTTCGCGACCTCGACGATGAGGTCCACGCCGTCCTGGTCGAACCAGCGCCGGGCCACGCCGGCGCCCATATCCGCCTTGTTCTGGTGGTCGGCCTGCAGGATCTCGACCCGCATGCCCTTGCCGGCCACGCCGAAATCCTCGGTCGCGAGCTGCGCCGCACTGACGGCGAGCGGGCCGGCCAGGTCCTGATACGGCCCGGACAGATCGGTCAGCACGCCGATCTTGAGCACGGGCTGCGCTTGCGCCCGGGCGACCAGCACCGGCAAGGTCGTCGCTGCGGCACTGCCGAGCAGCAGGCGGCGTGAGATCGTCATGGCGGTCGTTCCCTCTTATTGTTCCAGGCCTGGCGCCCTTGTATCAAATTCCGGGCGCCTTGGCATCATCGTATCAAACTTTGGAAACCCTGGCGCTGCCGCATCAGACTCCAAGGTAGTCGTGCAGCTTGCCCATGTTGGCCTCAAGCTCGGCGTTGGGGATCATATCGACCACGCGGCCGTGTTCCATCACGTAGTGCCGGTCGGCCACGGTGGCGGCGAAGCGGAAGTTCTGCTCCACCAGCAGCACGGTGAAGCCGCGCGCCTTGATCTCGCGGATCGTGCGGCCGATCTGCTGCACGATCACCGGCGCCAGCCCCTCGGTCGGCTCGTCGAGAAGCAGCAGCCGCGCCCCGGTGCGCAGGATGCGGCCGATCGCCAGCATCTGCTGCTCGCCGCCGGACAGCTTGGTGCCCTGGCTCGACGCGCGCTCGCGGAGGTTGGGGAACAACGTGAGGATCTCGGCGATCTCCATGCCGCCGGGCCGGATCACCGGCGGCAGCATGAGGTTCTCCGTCACCGTGAGGCTCGCGAAGATACCGCGCTCCTCCGGGCAGAAGGCGATGCCGGAGCGCGCCACCAGGTCCGACCGCAGGCCGATCGTCTCGGCGCCCTGGAAGCGGATGCTGCCCGCGCGCCGGCCGACCAGGCCCATGATGCTCTTCATCGTCGTCGTCTTGCCGGCGCCGTTGCGGCCCAGCAGCGTCACGACCTCGCCCTCGGCCACATCGAAATCGACGCCGTGCAGGATGTGGCTCTCGCCGTACCAGGACTCCAAGCCGCGCACCGCGAGCATGGCGGACCCGGCGGGGGAAAGGGTGTCAGGCATCCGGCGATCCCAGGTAGGCGGTGACGACATCGGGGTTGCGGCTCACCGCGGCGTAGTCGCCCTCCGCCAGGATCTGGCCGCGGGCAAGCACCGTTATGCTGTCGCACAGCCCTTCGACCACGCTCAAGTTGTGCTCCACCATCAGGATGGTGCGGCCCGTGCGGATGCGCCGGATGAGCTGCACGACCCGGTCCACGTCCTCATGCGCCATGCCCGCCGTCGGCTCGTCGAGCAGCAGCATCTTGGGCTCCAGCGCCAGCGTCGTCGCGATCTCGAGCGCCCGCTTGCGGCCGTAGCTGAGCAGCACGGCCTCCGTGTCCTCGGACCCTTCGAGGCCCACATCGGCCAGCAACGCCCGGGCCCGGTCGTCATACACCTCCAGCACGTCCTCGTTGCGCCAGAAGTCGTAGCTGCCGCCCCGCGCGCGCTGCAGCGCCAAACGGACGTTCTCCAGCGCGCTCAGATGCGGGAACACCGCCGAGATCTGGAAGCTGCGCACCAGCCCGAGTCGCGCGACCGCCGCGGGCTTCAGGCCCGTGATATCGCGCCCCTCGAATTGGATCGTGCCGCGCGACGGCGCCAGGAACTTGGTGAGCAAGTTGAAGCAGGTCGTCTTGCCTGCGCCGTTGGGGCCGATGAGGGCGTGGATCGTCCCTTCCTGCACGCGCAGGTTCACGTCCTTCACGGCGACGAAGCCGCGAAACTCGCGAGTCAGTCCTGCTGTTTCCAGGATAATAGGCACCCCCGGACGTCTCCCCCATTCACGCGGCATTGAGCGTTTGATTTGCATATCGCCGCCCCTTGCGCAAGATTGTTCCCATCGCAGGAGAACGCAGCGTGGCAGGCCTGTATCTCAAGGAGCCGTCGCCGGGCCGCGTGACCACGGCCCGCATCCGTCCCGGTCAGGCCGCGGTTGTTAATGCGGCTTTCACCCCATCGGCGGATCATGCGCCCTGGACAGAGCGGCTCCGCGCCGCCTCCGCCGACCTGGCGGCCGGAGTGCTCGCGATGGATGGAAAATCGCCCGGCCGACCCTATCTCAAGCCCGCCGAACGGCTCCTCGCGCAGCGCTGAGCGGACGGCGTCGGCAAATCCGCCGCATTTCGCCCCTCCAGACAGCAGCAGGATGCAGAACGAGCCCATCGACGCCCCCCGGCGCCCGCCGTTCCGAACGCTCGCCGGCCTGCTCGTGGAGCTGAGCCTCGCGGGGTGCAGCCTCGGGCCGCGCTACGAGCGCCCGGCCTTCGACGTGCCGCCCGCGTTCCGAGCCACCGAGGCGACGGCCGCGAGCGCCTGGCCGGACCCGGCATGGTGGGAGGGCTTCGGCTCGCCCGAGCTCGACAGCCTCATCCTGGCCGCCCGGGCGCGCAACCAGGACCTCGCCGCCGCCGCCGCGCGCGTGGTGCAGGCGGACACGCAGGCCCGCATCGCCGGCGCGCCGCTGTTGCCCAGCCTGAACGGCACGGCCGACTTTAGCTACTCGCGACGCGGCATCCAGGGCGGGCGCAGCGGTTCGATCGTGACGACGCCCCTGGTCACGAGCACGCCTGTCGGCCTGTCGGAACCGGTCTCGACGGTGAGTACGACCACGACGGGCGGAGTCGTCGTCGCCGGCGGCAACCGCAGCCGCTACACCGATTTCCGCTCCTACGGCGCCGGGCTGCAAGTCGGCTACGACGCGGATTTCTGGGGCCGCAACCGCGCGCTGGCCGAGGCGTCGCAGCTCACGGCGCTCGCCACCCGCTTCGACCAGGAGACGGTGGCGCTCAGCGTCGTCACCTCGGTCGCCAACGCCTATTTCCAGGCCCTGGCCGCGCAGGATCGGCTCCGCGTCGCACAGCGCAACCTGCGCGACGCCGAGCAGATCCTGAGCGCCTTCCGCGCGCGCCTCGACGCGGGGACGGCCAACGCGCTCGACGTGTCGCAGCAGGAGGCGCTGGTGGCGGCCCAGCGCGCCAACGTGCCGGGCCTGCGCAACCAGTTCGAGCAGCAGGCGATCGCGCTCGGCATCCTGACGGGCCAGCCGCCCGAGCGCCTCACCGTCCAGGGCGGCACGCTCAACGACCTGCCGCTGCCGCGCGTGGTTCCCGGCCTGCCGTCCGAGCTGCTGGCCCGGCGGCCGGACGTGGCGGCCGCCGAAACCGCGCTGGTCGCCCAGAACGCTAATATCCGCGCCGCCCGCGCCGCCTTCTTCCCCGCGGTGCAGCTCACGGCGAGCGGCGGGCTGCAGAGCGTGGCGCTCAGCTCGATCACCGGACCGGGCACTCTCGTGGCCCAGCTCGCGGCGTCGTTGACCCAGTCGATCTTTGACAACGGCCTGCGCCGCGGGCAGCTCGACCGCGAGCGGGGACGCTACGACGAGTTGCTCGCCACCTATCGCCAGGCCGTGCTGCAGGCCTTCACCGACACGGAACAGGCACTCGCCGCGCTCCGCTTCTCCTCCGAACAGGAGACGCTGGTGCGCCGGACCGTCGCCATCGCCCAGCGCTCCGCCGACATCGCCCGGGCGCAGCTCCAGGCCGGCACCATCGACATCGTGACCGCGCTCAACACGCAAAACACCCTGTTCAGTCAGCTCGACCTGCTGACGCAGGTGCGTCTGGCGCGTTTCCAGGCGCTGGTCGACCTATATAGAGCGCTGGGCGGCGGCTGGACCGCGCCCAACCGCAGAGGGGTCCGTTGATGCGCCGCGCTCTCGTCCTGCTTCTCGTCCTCGGTGGCTTAGGGGGCGCAGGTTATTGGTTCTACACCAAGTTGCCGGCCAATACCGAGCAGCAGGCCGGCGGCCGCCGCCGCGCCGCCGACCCCTTGCCGGTGCTGGCGGCGCGGGCGGAGCAGCGCGACGTGCCGGTCTATCTCGACGGCCTCGGCACGGTGCAGGCGTTCAACAGCGTCGCGGTGAAGCCCCAGGTCGATGGCCCGCTCGTCGAGGTGCTGTTCCGCGAGGGCCAGGACGTGCGCGCCGGCGACGTGCTGGCCCGCATCGACCCCCGCCCCTTCCAGGCGGCGCTCGACCAGGCGACGGCGCGCAAGCAACAGGACGAGGCGACGCTCGCCAACGCGCGGCTGGACGCGAAGCGCTTCGCCGGGCTGGCCGCGAGCAACTTCGCCAGCGCCCAGCAGGCCGACACCGCCCGCGCCCTGGTGGCGCAGCTCGAGGCGCAGGTGCGCGGCGACCAGTCGCAGATCGACACGGCCCGGCTCAACCTGGGTTACGCCACCATCACCGCGCCGATCGACGGGCGCACGGGCCTGCGCCAGGTCGATGTCGGCAACCAGGTGCGCCCGACCGACGCGACGCCGCTGACCGTCATCACCCAGCTCCGCCCCATCTCGGTGCTGTTCACTCTGCCGCAGCAGGCGCTTCCCGCTGTCGCGCGCGCCATGCAGGACGGCATGCCGGCGGTGCAGGCCTTGCGCCAGGGCGCCAACCAGGGCGGCACCGCCGGGCTGCTCGACCGCGGCGAGCTCGCCGTGCTCGACAACCAGGTCGATCCGCAGACCGGCACAATCAAGCTAAAGGCAACCTTCCCGAACGCCGAGCTGCAGCTCTGGCCCGGCGGCTTCGTCAACGTGCGCCTGCTCGCCGACACCCTGCACGACGTCGTGACGGTGCCGACCGCCGCCGTGCAGCGCGGCCCGCGCGGCGCCTACGTGTTCGTCGTGAGCCCCACGCCCGAGACGCCGGCCGCCGATGCGCCCGCGAGCGAGACGACGGGGCCGGACGGCAAGCCGCGGCAGGTGTTCACCGTCGCGCGCCGGGTCGTGCAGGTCGGGCATGAGGAGGCCGACCGCAGCGTGGTCACGGATGGACTGGAGCCCGGCGACCTCGTGGTGGCGGACGGCGCCCAGCGGCTGACCGACGGCGCCCGGGTGGCGCTCGCCG
>JBBSIT010000310.1:0-5734 GCA_038231995.1 Acetobacterales bacterium
CGAGGGCGACGCCGTGCGGGTCGGCCCCCTCCCCCACCAGGCCGGCCACCATCCCCTCTGCAAGCTCCGCCATCGTCCGCCCGGCGTCCAGCGGGCCGAGCCGGGCGTTGATGAACTCGCGCTGCCAGTCGCCGTCCGGGCGGCCGAACGCCGGGCTGGTCTGGGCCAGCACGAGCGCCCGCGCGCCGTCCGGCTTGGCGCCGGCGTAGCGCTGCACGATCATGCCGCCGATGGAGTGGCCGGCCAGGACCGGGCGGTCGAGGCCTAGCGTCTCGATGAACATCGCGAGCGCCATCGCCAGCGACTCGATCGAGACGACGCCGAGCGGCTCGGACGCGCCGTAGCCCGGCATGTCCCAGGCGACGGCGCGGAACCGGGGCGCGAAATGGGCGACCTGGGCCGCGAAGCAGCGCGCGGCGCCGCCGATGCCGTGCAGGAACACCAGCGGCGGAGCGCTGGCCGGCCCCGCCGCGATATAGCCGAACCGGCCGCAGGGCGTCGCCTGCTCCACGGACGCCGGATCAGGCTGCCGGGATGCGCAGGACCTGGCCGGGATAGATCTTGTCCGGGTCCTTCAGCATCGGCTTGTTCGCCTCGAAGATGGCAGGGTACTTGTTCGCGGAGCCAAGGTATTTTTGCGCGATAGCTGACAAGGTGTCGCCGCGCACGACGGTGTGGAAGCGCGGCTCTGGCCCGCCGGAGACGTTGGTGGTCAGGTTCTCCTCCACTTTGGAGATGCCGGCGACATTGCCGGCGGCGAGGATGATCTTCTCGCGCGTTGCGGCGTCGAGCCCGGTGCCGCTCACCTTCACCGTATCGCCCTCGACCGAGACCTTGAGGTCGGGCGAATCCAGGCCCAGCGACTTCAGCTCGCCCTGGATCGCCTCGGCGGCGGGCGGCGGCGGCGCCGGCTTGCTCTCGTCCTGGACCGTATCGTGCCCGATCCCGAGCATGCGTCCGGCCGACTTGATGAAGTTGAACAGTCCCATGGGAAGCTCCGTACGGTTGTGTGCCCCACGCCATAGCAGGTTGCGCACGCCGCCTACAGGCCCACGGCGCGGCGCCAGCTCGCGATCAGCAGGTCCGCCGTGCGGTCCCAAGTGAAGCCCGCCGCGCGCAGCGGTCCGGCGCGGCGCAGGCGGGCGGCCTCCGCCGGGTCGTCGAGCACGCGCTGCAGCGCGTCAGCGATAGCGGCGTCGGTGGCCGGATCGACCAGGCGGGCGGCGTCCCCGGCCGTCTCGCCCGTGGCCGTCGTGGCGGAGGCGATCACCGGCGCGCCGGCGGCCATGGCCTCCAGCACCGGCAGGCCGAAGCCCTCGTAGTGGCTGACATAGGGGAACGCGGCGCAGCGGGCGGCGAGGGCGGCCAGCACCTCGTCCGGCACGTGGCCGAGCAGGCGAAGCGCGCCGGACTGCCGCGCCCGTTCGGCCTCCGCGCCCGCCAGCACCGTGCCCCAGCCGCCGCCGCCGGCGATCACGAGCGGGAAGGCGTCGCGCAGGGCGGGCGGCAGGCTCGACCAGACGCGGAACAGGCCGTCGAAGTTCTTGCGCGGCTCCAGGGTGGAGACGGAGAGCACGTAGCCCCGGTCGCGCAGCCCGTAGCCGGCCAGCACGGCCCGGCACGCCTCGGCCGGCATCGGGCGGAAGGCGCTCGCGGGCGCCAGCGGCACGACATCGATGCACGCGGGGTTAATGCCCAGCTCGGCCGCCATGCACCCGGCGGTGAACTGCGAGATCGCGACGAACCGGGTCGCCTGGCGCAGCGTGCCGGGCAGGCTGCGTTCGATCCAGGCCATGCGGTCGGTCGGGTGGAAGCCAGGATGGCGCCAGGACAGGTCGTTGAACGTGACCACCGTGGGGCCGGAGAACGGCTTCGCGATCATGTTGGGCTCGTGGTACACGCAGGGTTGTCTGTTCGCGGCGGTGAGCGCCGCCGCGATCCGGTCCAATGCTGCGCGCACGCCTCGGTCCCGCGCGGCGCGCACCGCCGGCACGCCGCCCGCCCAGGCGCGCAATCCTGCGAGCGCCGAGGGCGTCTGCGGCGCTGGGCCGCCCGGCGCATCGGCGTGGCTGGGCAGAGTGTCGAGCCACTCCGGGCCGACCGCGCGCGTGTGCAGCAGCAGTCGGAGCGCGCCGAGGTCATTGCGGCCCTGCAGCGCATGGGCGATCTCGATGGTCATGCGGCCGATGCCGGAGCGGCGCTTGAGCAGGCTGTCGGCGCCGAGCAGGACGTTCATCGCGGCAGGTTATAGTACGGCGGTCATGCCTGCGCGAATGTGTGCGAGGAGCATCGCTTGCGCGAATCTGTGCGAGGCGCGTCGCTTGCGCGACCGGGCGCGGCGCGTCGCTTGCGCGACTGGGCGCGAGGGGGCATCAGTACGCCATGCAGCAGACCGCGCCCCAGCCGTACCCCCGGCTCGATCTCGCCGGCGTGCTGGCCGAGCTGCTCGACGCGGCGGAGAACGGGCCGGCGCGCACGGGAGCTTGGGCGGCCGGGTCGGCGAACACATCGCTCGTCGCGGCTGTGCCAGTCGGGCTCTGGGGCCTGCTGGAGCGCAACGGCGCCGATTTCGTGCGCAACGCCTTCGTCGAGCTGCTCGGCCGCAAGCCGGACGAAGGGGCGCTGCAGTATTACCGGGCCGCGCTGATGAGCGGACGGATGACCAAGGTCCAGATCCTCGGACTGGTCCGCTATTCCTCGGAGGGACGGATGATCGGCAAGATCGTGCCCGGGCTGCGGCGGCGCTTCCTGCTGCAGCGCTCGTATCGCCTTCCCCTGCTCGGGCGCGTCCTGCGCGTGCTCACCTCCATCGTCGCCCTGCCGCGGGTGATGCGTGACCTGCAGCGGCTGGAGCAGATGGCGCATGCGGACCATGAGCGGCTGGACCGGCTGGAGCGCGCGGCGTCGGCGGCCGGACCGCAGCTCGCGGTGCGGGTGGGCCAGGCCGAGGTGCGGCTGGGCGATCTCGGCGCGTTGGAGCAGCGCGTGACCGCGCTGCATAGCACGACCGAGCAGCGCATCGCGGCGCTGGAGCAGCGGTTTAACGTGGCCCGGACGCAGTAAGGGTGCGCGTCGGTGTCCTGACCGCCCAGGTGCCATTCGTGCGCGGCGGCGCCGAGATGCTGGCCGAGGCGCTGATCCAGCAGCTCGTGCTGGCCGGGCACCAGGCCGAGCTGATCAGCGTGCCGTTCAAGTGGTATCCGGCCCGGCGCATCCCTGAGCACATGCTGGCCTGCCGGCTGCTGGACCTCGAGGAGAGTTCGGGCGTGCCGATCGACCGGGTGATCGGCCTCAAGTTCCCGGCCTATCTCGCGCCGCACCCGAGCAAGGTGCTGTGGCTGCTGCACCAGCACCGCGGCGCCTACGACCTCTGGGACGGGCCGCTCAGCGACCTGCGCGGCGTGCCCGACGGCGCGCATGTGCGTCAGGCCATCATGGCGGCGGACCGGGCGCTGATCCCGGAGGCGCGGGCCAGCTACACCATCTCGCGCAACGTCTCGGCGCGGCTGCAGCAATACTGCACGCTGCCCTCGACGCCGCTATATCACCCGCCGCCCGACGCCGAGCGGTTCCAGACCATCGACCCGGCGTGGGGCGACTTCCTGCTGATGCCCAGCCGGGTCAACGCCACCAAGCGGCAGGACCTCGTCGTCGAGGCGCTGTTCCACACGCGCCAGCCCGTCCACGTCGTGTTCATGGGCACCGCCGACGATCCGGTGTACGGCGGCCAGGTCCATGCCCGAGCCGGGGACCCGCGCGTGTCCGGCCGCATCACCTGGGCCGGGCGGGTGTCGGACGCGGAGAAGCTCCGGCTGCACGCGGAATGCCTCGCCGTGGTGTTTCCCCCGGTGGACGAGGACTACGGATACGTGACGCTGGAGGCCATGCTGGCGTCCAAGGCGGTGCTGACCTGCACCGACAGCGGCGGGCCGCTGGAGTTCGTCGCGGACGGCTCGACCGGCCTCGTATGCGAGCCCAGGCCGGAGGCGCTGGCAGAGGCGATGGACCGGCTGTGGGAAGGCCGCGCCCGCGCCCGCGAGATGGGCCGCGCCGGCCGCGGCCGCTACGACGGCATGGGCATCAGTTGGGACACCGTGCTGTCCTGCCTGCTCGCTTGAGCATGGCATGTCCTGCTCGCCTGAGTGCCCATTTGAGAATGCTACTACACCGGTCATCCGACGCGGCTTTCCTGCGCTCCGG
The DNA here is from genome assembly GCA_038231995.1 of Acetobacterales bacterium. Classification (GTDB taxonomy): domain Bacteria; phylum Pseudomonadota; class Alphaproteobacteria; order Acetobacterales; family Acetobacteraceae; genus JBBSIT01. The sequence continues at coordinate 4,201 of JBBSIT010000310.1, forward strand.
TGCTCACGGCCCTCAAGGTGTTTTCGGCATGACCGAAAACACCCTGACCTTTGTTTCACGCGGCTACTCAGGCCGACCGGCGACGAGAGTGTCGCAGGTCGGCCTGAAGCCGCTTGAAGGCCGCTCCGCTCCGGTGCTCGCAAACCCACGCCGGGCGGCGCCGGGGACGGCGCCTCTGACTCGGCGTAGCGCATTCTCAAACGGGCACTGACGATGCCATGTCCTGCTCGCCTGAAAATAAATGTCTTCACGCCGCTGCCGCCGGTGTTGACGGACATCGCCAACCACAGCGCAGGCTGGCTGCCGCACCTGGCGGCGCAGGCTGATGTGGCAGTGTGGACGGCACAGGCCGGCTGGGAGCTGCCGGACGCGCCGGGGCTCAGCGTGCGCGAGTTCGACCCGGCCGCCCTGCCCGCGCGCGAGCTGAACGCGGCCGACGCGACGTTCTTCAATTTCGGCAACAACGCGGGCTTCCACCGCGAGATATTCCAGGCGGCGCTGCAAGTGCCGGGCATCGCCGTGCTGCACGACCTGAGCCTGCAGCACTTCTTCGCGGCGCTCGCCGAGTCGCAGGCTGGGGCGGCCACCTATCTTGACCTGATGCGGCGGCACCATGGCGCGGACGGCGCCGCGGACGCGGAGCGCTTCCTGCTCGGCAAGATCCCGGTGGACGCGCTCGCCGAGCGCTACCCGCTGACGCTCGGCGCCGCGGGCCGGGCCATCGCGCTGATCTCGCACAACCCGGCCGGGGTGAAGGCGCTGCGTCCACAAACGCGCCTGCCGGTGTTCCACGTGCCGCTGTCGCTGCGGTTCAATGACGTGCCGGAGCGGCAACGCACCCGCTCGGCGCCGCCATACCGGCTCGTGGTATTCGGCTTCATCGGCGCCAACCGGCGCCTGGCCAGCACGCTGCAGGCGCTGGCGGCGCTGCCGGAGCGAGGGCTGTTCCGGCTCGACATCCTGGGCCAAATCGATGACCGCGCCGGCACCGAGGCGCTGGTCGCGCAGCTCGGGCTACAGGACGAGGTGCGGCTGCACGGCTACGTGACGACGGAGGCGCTAAACCGCGCGCTGGCGGAGGCGGATTTCGCGATCAACCTGCGCTTCCCCACCATGGGCGAGGCGTCGGGCAGCCAGCTTCGCATCTGGGCGCATGCCCTGCCCTCCGTCGTAAGCCGCGTGGGCTGGTTCGCGACCCTGCCGGCGGACGCCGTGTTCCACGTGGACCCGGCGGACGAGGTTGCGGCGCTGATGCGGCACCTGATGGCGTTCCATGCGGACCAGGAGCGCTACCTCGCCGCCGGGCGGCGCGGGCGGGAGATCGTGCTCGCCACCCACGCGCCAGAGCGCTACGCGGACGCGCTGTTCGCCATCGCCGCCCAGGCGCCCGCGCTGCACGCCGGCCGCGCCGCGCTGGACTTAGCTCACAGCGCAGCCGGGGCGCTGCTGGAGATGCTGGACCCGGCCACCCTGCGCCCGACCGCGCCCGCGGTGGCGCGCGCGGTGGCGGAGCTGATGGGCCTCCCCGACTAGA
>JBBSIT010000311.1:0-5727 GCA_038231995.1 Acetobacterales bacterium
CGCCGCCGCCATCGCCTCGATCGCGGCCATCATGCGCAACGGGAGCAATTGCTCCTCCAGCTTGCGCACCGTGAGCGGCGTCTGCGGCGCGTGGTCCTCCACCGTGTCCGACACCGGGATGCTGTCGAGGCTCGCGGGCGTCGCGCGCAGCCGCACCTCGGCGTGCAGGTAGGACACCGTTTTCTGCAGCGAGTTCAGCCCGGTGGACGCGCCGCCGACCGGGGAGAGATAGCGCGGCAGGCCGGACAGAAGCGGGGTCATCAGCTTGATGACGCGCTGCGCCGAGGCAGTGGCGAGGTGGCACAAGGCGATCGCCAGCGTGTCGAAGGCGAGCGCGATGGCGGGGGTGTGGAAGTTGGCGGTGGACAGGATCAGCCCGTCATCCGGCAGCACCAGCGGGTTGTCGGCGGCGGCGTTGATCTCGGTCTCGACCGCGTTCGCCGCAGTGCGGACGGCCTCGATCGCCGGGCCGGCGATCTGGGCGAGCACGCGGAAGCACAGCGCGTTCTGGATCGCGTGTGCGCTGCCCGGCGTATAGAGATAGCTGCCCGCGAGCAGCCGGCGGAACAGCGCCGCAGCAGCGACCTGACCCGCCGCCGGTCGCGCGGCAGCCAGGCGCGCATCGAAGATGGCAGGGTTGGCGGCGTAGCCCTCCCCGGCGAGCGCGGCGGCGGTGAGCGAGACGGCCAACAGGTCCGCCAACTCCACCAGCACGCGGGCGGCATGCCCGCACGTCACGGCGCTGGCGTTCAGCAAGCCCAGCCCGTCCTTCGCGCCCAGCGCCGCCGGCGCCAGCCCGGCGGCCTCTAGCGCCTCCGCCCCCGGCAGCACCCGGCCCTCGAACCAGGCCTCGCCGCGGCCGATCACGACTGCGCCGATATGCGCGCACAGCCCGAGGTCGCCGGCGCCGATCGACCCGCGCCCGGGGATCACCGGCGTCACCCCGGCGTTGAACATCGCCACCAGTAGGTCCAGCACCGCGGGCGAGATGCCGGCGCCGCCCTGCGCCAGGCCGATGATCCGGCACAGCAGCGCCGCCCGCGCGACCGGCAGGGGGAGGGGCGGACCCATGCCGATGGTGCGGCCCCGGATCATCTGCACCTGGAACGCCGCGATAGCGGCCGGGTCGAGCCGGAAGCCGACATTGCCGCCCAGCCCGGTGTTCAGCCCGTAGATCGGCTCCGACCCGGCGGCATACTTCTCCACCACCAGGCGCGCCGCGGCGACCCGGGCACGCGCGGCCTTCGTGAGCACGACCCGCGCATCCCCGTCGCAGGCAGCCGCGAGGGCACCCAGGCCGACCGGCGCGTCGCCGACCGCCAGCACCGGGCGTTCGAGCATCGGGCGTTCAGGCAAAGCGCAGCCGCTGGCCGATCCCCAGGCGCTGCGCCTTCTGCAGCATCGCGTGCGCCAGCGCGATGTCGGACAGCGACAGGCCGCGATGCCAGAACAGGATGGTCTCGTCGTCCCGCTCCCGCCCCGGCCGCAGCCCGGCGACGATCTGCCCCATCTCGGCGTGCAAGGTCGCCTCGGACAGCTTGCCCGCCTCGACATGGGCGCGCAGGCTGCCCCACTTGCCGCCCTTGCACTGGCCCCAGTCGTCCACCACGAGCTTGGACATGATGTCGGTGAGCGACAGCTCGACGGCGCTCATGGTCCCGTACGGCACGACGAGCGCGCCGGGCTTGATCCACTCCGTATGCAGCAGCGGCGCGGGCTCCGGTAGGCGGGACGCCTCGACGACGATGTCCACGCCCTCCACGCAGCTCCGCCAGCCCTCGGTCGCGACCACGCGCTTGCCCAGGTCCGCCGACAGCCGGGCGGCGAAGTCCTCGCGGCTCTCGGGGCGTCGGGAGTGGACGCGGATCTCATGGAAGTTGAACAGGCTGTCGAGCAGCCGCACGTTCCAGTAGGACGAGCCGCGCGCCCCGATGTGGCCGAGCACCTTGGAATCTGCGCGCGCGAGGTATTTAGCGCCGACCGCGGTCACGGCGCCGGTGCGCATGTCGGTGATGCCGGAGCCGTCCAGGATCGCCTTGGGCGCGCCATGATGCGGGTCGAGCAGCAGGACGACGCCGAGCTCCGAGGGGTAGCCAAGCTGGTAGTTGTCCACGAAGTCGCCGACCACCTTGACGCCGGCGCTGTCCACCGCGCCGCCGATCGCGCCGCGCAGCACGTTGAAGTGCCCGCGCGCCACGCCGGGTTCGAGGTGCATGCGCGGCTCGATCACCGTCTCGCCGCGTCCCTGTGCTGCGAGCGCGCCCTCGATGGCGGCGATGATTTCCGCGTCGGTCATGCGGAGTTCCTCGATGTCGAGGCGGTTGAGGTAGTCGATGTAGATGGGCGGCATCGCGGCGGGGGCCGACATGGGCGATGACCTCAGGTGGGGGCGCCGACGCTAGTGCCGCTCACGCCAGGCTGCAAACCCCGGCGGCCTCGGCGTCGCGCGCCCATGCCTCCATCACGGCGTACTCGTGGCGCGGGAGCGGGGCGCAGAACCCGGCCAGTTCGAGGGCCTGCAGGAGCGGGCGGGACGCCGGGTCGTCCGCGAGGCCATGCAGCGCCTGGCGGAGACGCTCCATGGCCGCTTGGTCCACCCCTCGGCTTGCCACGAGCAGCGGGATCGGCGTCGGCTCGGTCTGCGCCACGATGCGCACCTGCGACGCCAGCCCGGGCAGGTGGCGCCGCAGCAGGGCGTGGGCGAAGCTATCGACCGGCGCCACGTCCGCGGCGCCGTCGGCCACCGCTTCCATCGCCCGGCGCGGCGTGGTCAGCGGCCCGACTGCGGTGGCGAAGCGCGGCGCAGCGGCGCCGAGGCCGCTCAGGTGGCGCCGTACGGAGTTGAAGCCGGACTGCGAGTCGAGCGCGGTGTAGCCGATGCGCGCGCTGGAGAGGTCGGCCAGCCTGCGCGCCGGGCTGTCGGCCCGGACCACCAGGTCGGTCCAATAGACCGGCCGGCCCGCGGCCCGCGGCGCGAGCGGGACGGGGGCTGCCACGGGCGCCAGGTCCGCCACGCCGCGCACCCAGGGCCAGCCGCACATGAACGCGCAGCCGAGGTCGGGCCGCGCCCATAGCTGCGAGACCGGGAGCGGAAAGGCGTGCTCGATGACGTCGAGATCGACGCCGGACAGCGCGGCCACGCGGCGGAACAGCGCCGTCCACGCGGCCGCGGCGCCGGGCGCCACCGCGTACATGCGGGCGTTCGCGACCGGACGGAGAGTCACGCAGTGAGGCTCATGTCGTGTCCTTGGCCCGCTCTCCCAGGATGCAGCCTAGCTTCGGGCAGACACCAGCTTCCCCGATGCTGCAACCTGGATCTTGTTGGGCGGCGTGCTGCCGCTGTCGGATGCGTCGTCCTTCACGTCGCCGTCCAGCAGGACGGACTTGCCGCCGGCCTCCAGCGACACATTCGTGGAATTCACTAGGCTCTTGCCGTCCGTCACTGGCGCGAAGGCGAAGGCCTGCTTGGCGGACAGCGCGACGGGAGCGCCGCCGACCGTCGCGCGCGCGTCGGTGGTCACGTCCAGCGGCGTCGGCCCCGCCGACCATTTGCCGGAGCCGGTCGTGCCCGTCGCCGCCGACGAGACTGCCGGCGTCACGTCCGCCTTCGTCGCGACCGGCTTCCCGCTCATCGGTTGAACCGCGTTCCGAGCTGGGTCACCGACTTGCCGATCCCGCGCAGGCCGGCCAGCTCGCCCACCGTGCGGTTGACGCCGGCCGCGTCGAGCTTGGTCTTGAGCGCGCCGACATCGACGGTCGCGAGATCGCCTACCGTCTTCACGCCCGCGGCGTCGAGCGCGGTCCGGGTAGCCTCGTCGGCGAACTTGATGGACCCGATCGGCACGTCGCTGGCGGCGATGCCGGCGTTGAGGCCGACGGCGCCGACGATCGTCGCCTGCGCCAGCCCGGCGGCGTCCAGGGACTTGGCGTTCACCTCCGCCACCGCGTCGGACAGCTTGGCGACGCTGTCGAAGCGCATGTCGTCCGGCAGCTCCTTGATGACGTCGCGCACGGCGCTCTGGCCCGCCAGCGTGGTCGCGCCGAACTTCTCCTCGAATTCCCGCTTCGTGAACCCTCCTGGGAACGCGGTGGTGACCTCAACCTCGCTGTCGGTGACGAAGCGGTTGAACTCGCGCGCCTGGTTCAGCTTGTCCGGCACGAAGCTCGGCGCCGCGCCCGCCCCCGCGGCCTCCGCCTCCGTCAGCACGAGGCCCAGGTTGGTTTTCCAGACATCCATCGGCTTGCCGTTGAAGTTGACCTTGTCAATGCGGTCCGCCGCCATGCCCTGGATCAGCCCCTTGTTGGCGTTCGCGGCGTCGCGCCAGACTGTGGGCGCCGCCGGATTGACGGCGAGGCCGGGGAGTGCAGGATTGACCACGCGCGGGTCGATGCCGAGCGGGACCGGGTAGTAGGACCCGTAGGGGTCGTTGACGTAGACGCTCCGTCCGGGCAGATCCTTGAGCACGGGGCCGGCTTGCTGCGCCTTGTCGCAGCAGTCATGCACCTGGCGGCTGATGGCGTTCAGCTCGGTGGTGACCTCGCCCAGCGCGCCGGCCACCGACTTCTGAAGCCCGGCCAGGCACTCGAACGCCTGGCGCAGGTCCCGCTGCACCGCCTCCAGATCGGCCCGCAGCGCGTTGAACCGGACGTTGAAGCCGTTGATGCCCTCGGCCTCCACCAGGTCCTCGCCGTCCTGCCAGGCGCGGTGCGAGAAGCTGGGCGCAAAGTCCGCCTTGCACGCCGGGTTCGCCGCCGCCACCCGCGACCCGGCGCTGTAGGAGAAGCTGCGCAGCGCCGTGCCGGCCTGCTCCTGGAAATACTGGCCGATCAGGTATTTGGACGTCGCAGTGTCGAGCTTGGCCTCGGTGAGCTTGGTCAGGAAGCCCTCGGACGACTTGCCCAGGAAATCGCCGAGCTTCACGGCGAACAGATCGGAGTCAGCCATCTTCACCTCCTGGAGTTGCGGCGCCGGGCATCGCGAAGCGGCCCTGCCGGTAGCGGCGGAAGCTGCGCGCCGCCGAGACGTCGAGCGGTGCTGCGGGGGCTGCCGGGTCGAGCCGGACATTGCGCTGGCGGATGCGCCAGGTGTTGATCTCGACGCCGGCGGGGCAGGCGAGCTGGAGCACGTTCATCATGCGCTCGTAGTCGGGATAATCGATCAGGACGCCGGGCGGCAGGCTCGGGCGCACCTCCAGCGGATCGGTGCGGCCCTCGCGGCGGTAGGTGATGACGCCGATGCACCACAGCCCGTTTCGGCCGGCCTGGAACCGGAAGCTCCGCCCGGTGGCGCTCATCCCCTGGGCATCCGCGGCCGGGCCGACAGGAGTCGCGACCCAGCGGGTGGCGATGGACTGGCGCAGGGTCAGGTTGGGTCCAAACACCGGCAATCCGACGCTCGATGCCAGCAGGACCACGTCCCCGGTCTCGCGCACCAGGATGGCCATCGCCGGGATGCCGTCATCCGCGAGGGCGAAGGCGAGGGTGGCGACCTCGCCCCAGGCCGCGTCGTCGCCGTCGCGCAATCGCTGGGCGGTTGCGCCTGACAGCGTGAGGCCGGCGAGCGTCGCCGGGTCGGCGGCCGCGAGGCGGCCGGCGAAGGCGGGCTGATCGGGCTGGCCGAACCGGTTCGCGAGCAGCCGCGGCCGCGTGGCCGGGTCGAGCGCCGGGAGGTTCGGCAGCATGGCGAGCGCCTGCTCGCCAGTTGTCGCGGCGCCGGCCAGCGCGGCG
>JBBSIT010000312.1:0-5726 GCA_038231995.1 Acetobacterales bacterium
GAACTGCACGCTGGCGCCGATCTGGGTGCGCAAGATGCCGAAAGCCCAGGCCGAGGAGCTCGCCATGAGCTACCTGACCCGGGTGAAGATCCCGGAGCAGGCCAAGAAATACCCGGGCCAGCTCTCGGGCGGCCAGCAGCAACGCGTCGCCATCGCGCGCGCGCTGTGCATGCAGCCCAAGATCATGCTGTTCGACGAGCCGACCAGCGCGCTCGACCCCGAGATGATCAAGGAGGTGCTGGACACCAGGATCGGCCTGGCCGAGAGCGGCATGACGATGGTGTGCGTGACGCACGAGATGGGCTTCGCCCGCCAGGTCGCCGACCGCGTGGTGTTCATGGACCGCGGCGAGATCGTCGAGAGCGGCCGGCCGACCGACATGTTCGAGAACCCGCAGACCGATCGGCTCAAGCTGTTCCTCAGCCAGATCCTGCGGGGGCATTAGCGGAGCTTGCGTACGGTCCAGAGTGACAGATTAGAGCTAACCCGCTCTACGGCTCTGACTATGCGGCTGCAGATGTTGTAATGAAGAACTCAAGCAGGTCCAGCGTCGCACCCTCGGCGTAACATTGACCAGCGTGGGGACGTACCATGTAGAGACGACAGAGACGGTCAGGGCCGGCCTCCCTCCTGCGTAAGGCGTTGCACCTGGTCGAAGACCCGTCGCACGTCAGCGATAGCGAGGAATTGCGGGGTCGGATCGAGCGAGGGCGTCCAACTTGCGGTCCCGCTCCGTCCCCGGACCGGGCCTTGCTCGCCGAAGCGGATGGTGCCGCGACCGTCCTTGCCCTCGACCAAGGTGGCATTCGGCAACCGCTCGAGGCTGATCGCGGTGAACTTGGCAAACAGTCCCGACCGCTGGATCAGGACGCGACGGTTGGTGACGGCATAGCTCATGCCCCTGCGCACCCAGGCATCGAGCACGAAACGCCCTGCGATGAGGTAGAGGCCGATCAGCACGAAGGGCACGCCCCAGAGTGCGAAGAAGGAGGGCGCGTCGATCCGCAGGACATTTGCTTCCCAGAAGACCGCGAAGCCGCCCCACATCAGGCTGAACGGGATCAGCATCCCGTCACGCGCCGTGAACAGCAGGCCCTGCCCGGGCCGACCCGACGACCCTCTCACCGTCTAGCAGCCGCTTCGCGAGATCGCCCGTGCCCATCCGGCGCCGCCTTACCGTTATCTGAAACGTTCTATAGCAGTTACGGCCCTGCTGGGCAGGAGCAACTGCAGCACCCCGGATCAGATCAGCAACGGCCCGGCGAGGCCCTGCCGGCGCAGCACGTTGGCGGCGAGATGCGCCTGCCGGGTCGGCTCCGGCAGGCGATAGCGGCCCACCAGCGCCATCACCTGCCGCACGGCGCCCTCCAGCGTCACGCGGTGCCCGACCGAGACGTAAACGGGACTGACGCGCGCCCGGGTGCGCAGCACCGCGCCGACCCGACGCCCGCGCCAGACCAGCGGCACCCAACTGCCCGCCGCCTCCGCCAGCTCGCCCTCCGGCGCCCCCACCAGGATGCTCTTGGCGACGCCGATCGCGGGACGGTCGAGCAGCACGCCCAGGTGGCTCGCGATGCCGAGGCCGCGGGGGTGGCTGACGCCGTGGCCGTCCATCACGAGCAGGTCGGGCTGGACGGCGAGCGTCGCGAACGCGTCCAGCAGGCAGGGCACCTCGCGGACGGCGAGCAGGCCGGGCACGTAGGGGAATTCGGCCCGCCGGGTCGCGCCGGCCGTCGCGACGACGGCGAGGGACGCCGCATCGAGCACGGCGATGGCGGCGTGCAGCCGGTCCTCCGGGTCGCGCGGCGTGTTGCTGACATCGACGCCGGCCACCGTGCGCACGGGGCCGGGCTCGTCCGCCGTCACCACGCGCTCGGCCAGCAGACGCTGCACGTCGCGCGCCTGGGCGGGCGAGGCCGGGTGCAGCCACTCCGGGGGAAAGCTGGGGCTCAAGCGCGCCTGCGGCCAAGCTCGCGACGGATCGCGTCGGCGAGCGCCGGGTTGGCCCGGCGGAGCTGCGCGACCCGGCGGGCGGCGGCGGCGCCGGGCACCGGGTTGATCTCCCAAGCCTCGAGGTAGAGCAGGTCGGCGGCGTGGCCGCGATCGGACACCTGCGCCAGCGCGCGCTGGACGGCCTCGGTGTGGGGTGCGGCGGTTGGCGGCATCGCTGTCTCCGGGCGGGCAGGGGCGCCGGCCATCGTGGACGCCCGCCTTACCTTCCTGGAGTTAACGAGTCCGCATCAGCGCGGTTGAGGATTGATGAAAACGTGTCCGGCGCCGCTCGGCGTGAACGTCAGGAAACCGGCGGCTCGGCATCGAAGGCCGAGACACCATGGCGCGCGCGCCACACGTTGGGCTTGCCGCCCAGCCGCTCGATCATGTCGCCGCCGCTCCAGAACAGCGGGACGCGGCGCTGCCCCAACGCCTCGATCCGCCAGGGGTCCAGCCCCGCCCAGGGCAGGAAGGGGTTGCGCCGGCCATAGGCCCACACCTCCACGCGGCGCGTCGGGCGGGCGCTCGGGCCGCGCGCGTGGAAGCCGTAGGTGTCGGCCACCACGAGCGTGTTCGCCGGGACGGCCAGGCGCCGGGGCGGCGGCAGCCCGACGGAGGCGAGCTCGCCAGCCTCGACCCGGAACGAGCCGCGCCGGCTCAGACGGTCCGGTTCGTCCGCCATGGCGAGGCTGCGCCGGCGCTCCCAGGCCAGGCGCTGCGGCGTGAGGCGGTGCGAGCCCGGCACGTAGGTGAACGGCCCCTCATCCTCCGGCACGTCGGTCAGGAACAGCCAGGCCTTCACGGACGGGTGGAACGTGTCGCATTGCGGATCGTCCGGGCCGGAGCGCGCGTGGCTGAGGATGGTCTGGATGTAGAAGATCGGCTCCGCGTCGCAGCTGCCGGCGTAGCGCAGCAGCCCGCGCCACTCCGGTCCGCGCAGCATGGCGCGCAGGACGGGAAGCCGGGCGAGCGTCGCCGGGTCACGTGCTATGCGGCGGGTGACGGCATTGCCCTGCACGGTCTCGCGCACCGTGCCGCGATGGGCCTGAACCTCCGCCAGCACGCGCGCGAACTCGTCCTTGGGCAGGAAGTCGCGCTTCAGCACGAAGCCGTCCCGGTCGAAATCCGCCCGATCCTCCGCGGAGACCAGGTGGGCCAGGCGCCTGCGCCGGCTCTCCGCCAGGCGATGCGCGAGCTGCACCCGGCTTGCGTGCAGGCCCCAGGCATTCAGGGCCGCGCTGCCGATGAGCGGATTGTCCATGAAGGACTTGGCGCCGGTCAGCAGTTGCGCCGCCCAGTACGGCGCCAGCACGGCGTTGCGCGCGATCCGGGCGGCGTCACGCATCATCGGCCTGTTCGCCCGGGCAGAGAGGCGGCCGCCAGCAATCCAGGGACGCTGGCGGACTGGGCGAGCACTAGAGCGGCTTCAAGCTGGTCGGATGCGCACTTGGGTCCGACCAGCTTGAGTAGCCGCGTGAAACAAAGGCTAGAGCAGTTTCAGCGTCGCTGAACATGCTCTAGTAGCGGTAGAGGTCGTGCTTGAAGGGACCTGACACCGGCGCGCCGATATACTCAGCCTGCTTGGGCGTGAGCTTGGTGAGCCGGGCGCCGACCTTGGCGAGGTGCAGCTCGGCCACCTTCTCGTCGAGGTGCTTGGGCAGCGTATAGACCTGCCGGTCGTACTTGCCGGCCGGCGCCTCCCACAGCTCGATCTGCGCGAGCACCTGGTTGGTGAACGACGCCGACATGACGAAGCTCGGGTGCCCGGTGCCGTTGCCGAGGTTCACCAGCCGCCCCTCGCTCAGCACGATCAGCCGCTTGCCGTCGGGGAACACCACCTCGTCCACCTGGGGCTTCACGTTCTCCCAGCGGTGGTTGCGCAGCGCCTCGATCTGGATCTCGCTGTCGAAGTGGCCGATGTTGCACACGATGGCGCGATGCTTCATGGCGCGCATGTGGTCGATCGTGATGACGTCCACGTTGCCGGTGGCCGTCACGAAGATGTCGCCGCGGGGGGCTGCGTCCTCCATGGTGACGACCTCGTAGCCCTCCATCGCCGCCTGCAGCGCGCAGATCGGGTCCACCTCGGTGACCAGCACGCGGCAGCCGCCCTGGCGCAGGCTCATGGCCGAGCCCTTGCCCACGTCGCCGAAGCCTGCGACCACGGCGATCTTGCCGGCCATCATCACGTCGGTGCCGCGGCGGATCGCGTCCACCAGGCTCTCGCGGCAGCCGTACAGGTTGTCGAACTTCGACTTGGTGACGCTGTCGTTGACGTTGATGGCGGGCACCAGCAGCGTCCCGGCCTTCGCCATCTCCCACAGCCGGTGCACGCCCGTCGTCGTCTCCTCGCTGATGCCGCGCACGTCGGCGAGCATGGCGGGATACTTGTCGTGCATCAGCTTGGTGAGATCGCCGCCGTCGTCGAGAATCATGTTCGGCGTCCAGCCATCGGGGCCGCGCACGGTGGCCTCGATGCAGGCCCAGAACTCCTGCTCGTCCATGCCCTTCCAGGCGAAGACCGGGATGCCCGCGGCTGCGATGGCGGCGGCCGCGTGGTCCTGGGTCGAGAAGATGTTGCAGCTCGACCAGCGCACCGTGGCGCCCAGCGCTATCAGCGTCTCGATCAGCACCGCGGTCTGGATCGTCATGTGCAGGCAGCCGGCGATGCGCGCGCCGGCCAGCGGCTTGCTCGGCCCGAACTCCCGGCGCAGCGCCATGAGGCCGGGCATCTCGTCCTCGGCCATGGCGATCTCCTTGCGGCCCCAGTCCGCGAGCGCGTAGTCGCGGACCTTGTAATCGACGGGCTGGGCGATATCGGGCATGGGGCGCTCCTGATGAGGTGCGCGCGCTATATAAGGATATCCTTATCAGTGCAACGCTGCCTGGACGGGCATGCCGGACCAGAGCGTGGGACCGGGCCGCAACGCGGACGCTGGGCTCGGCCGCAGCGAGCGGCGGCTTTCCATTCACGCCTGGGGCCGCCCCGCCGGCCTGCGACACGATACCGCTTTCGCCCGGCGCAGGCTCCGCCGCCCCCATGCCGGGCCTTGACAGGGGCGGGCGGTAAAGCTTTTCGTCCCACTCCATGATCCCGCATCCCGCCCCCACCAAGACACACAGCCCCGCCGATCAGGCGGCGGAGGACGCGGGCTACTATCGCCGGGTGCTGCACGAGCTGATCGACCTGAGCGCGGACCTCGCCCGCACCGTGCATGGCCAGGCCAAGGCGCAGGCCGAGGCTGCCGCGGAGAGCAGCGGCACGGGCGCCGACGTGGGCGCGGGATCAGCGCCGGAGCTTGCGGTCGCATTCGATCGCATCGCGCGTTCCGTCCGGCACAGCATCGCGCTCGCCCGGACGCTGTCCGAGCCTGTCCGGCCCTGCACCGCCCGCGACGACGACGCCCATCGCACGGCTGTCCGCAAGCGGATCATCCGCTAGGTGGAGGACGTGATCCAGCGCTCGGTCGGGGACAGCGAGGCGGAGGCGCTTTACGGCGAGCTATCCGAGCGGCTGGACGCGCCTGACCTGGACGATGTGCACCCCCCCCCCCCGCGGGGGGGGGGGCGAGGCGCGATGTGGGGCGCCGAGGGGCGGCCCGCCCCGCTCCCCGGCCGGTGGGCCCGGCAGGGCGGCGCGCCCCCGGGCGGGGCATATACGGGCCTCCCCCCCCCCCACCGGCCGGTGGCGGTGGTCATCGTCCAGGTCAGGCGCGTCCAGCCGCTCGGATAGC
>JBBSIT010000313.1:0-5675 GCA_038231995.1 Acetobacterales bacterium
GCCTGGTGCGGCGTCCACAACCGCGGCTGCGCCGGGCGGTACGGGTCCTGCTCGTCCGGCGTCAGTCCCGCTCTCAGGATGGTGAGGGCCGCCTGGAGCAGGTCCACGATGCCCGTCCGCAGCTGGACCGGGGCCACCTGGTCCTGGCGCCCCGGGCCGAACATGTCGCGTCCCAGCTGCGGCCGCCGTTCCAGCCAGGCCGTCGCCGCCCGCACCAGCTCCAGCGCCTGCAGCCGATCGGTGAGGACCCGTGCCGCGGCCTCGGCCTCCTGCGCCTCTTCCGGGTTCTTCGGCAGCAGCAGGCGGGACTTGAGCCAGACCAGCCACGCCGCCATCACCAGCCAGTCGGCCGCCAGCGTCAGGCCGACGCGCCCGATGTCCGCCGTCGCGGCCAGGTATTGATCGACCAGGGACGCGACCGATACCCGCCGGAGATCGACGGCCTGACGGCGTGCAAGCTCCAGTAACAGGTCGAGCGGACCCTCGAAGCCCTCGAGGCTGAGTTGGACGGAGCTGGACGGATCGGCCTCGTCGGCGGGCATGGCGCCAGCTTACGCGGCACAACGGCGCCGCCCCAAGCACTGCTGGGCCGAGCGGGTCGAAGTTGAGCCGTTCGATGCTACGTTCAGACCGGTCACTCTTCGAATCGGCCTGAGTACCCTAGCACAGCCCGATGATATGCCGCTTGACTGCGGCTTCATGGTTGGCCGCCCGGAGTTTTGGCGCGCGATGGATGACACGGACGTGGAGCAGGAGATCGCCCGTATCCATGACCAGCTGGCAAAGCTGGAAATGGAGAGGGCGCATCTCGCCTTGCAGCTGACGCGGCTGGAGCGCGGTCGCCAGCCGATGCCGGCCGATTCGCAGCCGAACATGAACGTTCGTCCTGCTCGACCAGCGGTGACCGCAGCATCGTCCGCAGCCCAGAAGATCGCCTTGTTCCGGCGGCTGTTCACGGGCCGATCGGACGTCTATCCGGTCCGCTGGGAGAACACCCGGACAGAGCGGTCCGGCTATGCCCCGGCCTGTGCCAACGAATGGGTGAGAGGCGTTTGCGGCAAGCCGCAGGTCAAGTGCGGCGAGTGCCCGAACCAGGCCTTCATCCCCGTGTCGGACGCGGTCATCGCGCGGCACCTCGGCGGCAACGGAGCCACGCACGTGGCAGATCGCGGCGGCTTCGTGATGGGCGTCTATCCGCTGCTGCCAGACGAGACCTGCTGGTTCCTCGCGGCCGACTTCGACGGCACGTCCTGGGCGCAGGACGCGCTCGCCTTCCTGGAGACGTGCCGCGTCGAGAGCGTGCCTGCCGCCCTCGAGCGCTCCCGGTCCGGTGACGGAGGCCATGTCTGGATCTTCTTCGCCTCACCAGTCCCGGCGCGCGATGCCCGGCGGCTTGGGGCTTGGCTGGTCACGCGCACGATGGAACGGCGCCCGGAGATCGGCTTCGCGTCGTACGACCGCTTCTTTCCGAGCCAGGACAGCATGCCGCTCGGCGGCTTCGGCAACCTGATCGCGCTACCGCTGCAGTGGCGCGCGAGGGCACGCGGGAACAGCGTCTTCGTGGACGACGACCTGCGGCCCCACGACGACCAGTGGACGTTCCTCGCCTCTGTCCAGTTGATGGACTTGGCGGCCGTGACCGCGCGCATGCTGGACGCCGAGGCCAGCAGAGGATTGTTCGGCGGCGTGCGGCTGCCGCTCGAGGACGAGAACGCCGACGAGCCCTGGCGCATGCCGCCATCGCGCCGCCGCGATCATTCCCTGGTTCTCGGCCCGTTGCCGGCCAGTGTGCAGGTCGTGCTCGCGGACCAGGTCTATGTTGATCGCTCGGTCCTGCCAGCACCACTGACAGCGCGCCTGATCCGCCTGGCGGCGTTCCAGAACCCCGAGTTCTACCGGGCGCAGGCGATGCGGCTGCCGACCTTCGGCAAGCCGCGGATCCTCGCATGCGCGGAGCTGAGCCCGCGCCATGTCGGACTGCCTCGGGGCTGCCTCGACGAGGCAATAGCGCTGCTGCGCTCACACGGCATCGGTGCCGACCTTGAGGACCATCGCGACAGCGGCAGTCCGCTCTCGCCCGCTGTGCGCTTCGTGGGCGACCTGCGCGACGCGCAGACGGAGGCTCTCGAAGCACTCGCCTCGCACGACTTCGGTGTGCTCGCGGCGACTACCGCGTTCGGGAAGACCGTGGTCGCCGCCGCCCTGATCGCGCGGCGGCAGTGCAACACGCTCGTTCTTGTCCATCGCCGGGAGTTGCTGACCCAGTGGGTCGAACGCCTGAGGACCTTCCTGTCCGTGGACCCCGCCCAGATCGGCACGATCGGCGGCGGCCGCGGCAAGCCCACCGGGGTCATCGATGTCGCGCTGATCCAGAGCCTCGTGCGCAAGGGCGGGGTCTCCGATCTGGTCGGGTCCTATGGCCACCTCGTCGTCGACGAGTGTCACCACCTGTCGGCCGTGAGCTTCGAGCTCGCCGTCCGCCGCTCCAGGGCCCGGCATGTCGTGGGCCTGTCGGCCACCGTCGCGCGCAAGGACGGCCACCATCCCATCATCTTCATGCAGTGCGGGCCGGTGCGTTACCGAGTTGATGCACGGGCCCAGGCGGCGCAGCACGGCATCGAACACCGCGTCAGGCTCCGCTCGACGACGTTCCGCCTGCCACCGGCGCTATCCGGGGCCGAGCGGCCAGCCATGCCGGCGATCTACGCCGCACTGGCTCAAGACGCCCCGCGCAACGAACTCATCTTCAACGACGTGCTGGCGGCCTTGGAGGCCAAGCGCTCGCCCGTCGTGCTGACCGAACGGCGCGACCACCTCGAATACCTGCGGACCCGCTTCCAGCGGTTCGCGCGCAACATCGTCGTCTTGCAGGGCGGCATGAGCGTGGCCCAACGCAACGCCGCTCATGCCGTGCTGCGCGTGCCGAACGATCAGGAGCGCCTTCTCCTGGCGACCGGACGCTACCTTGGCGAGGGCTTCGATGACGCGCGGCTCGACACGCTGTTCCTGACCATGCCGATCTCCTGGAAAGGCACGCTCGCCCAGTACGTCGGCCGCCTGCACCGCGAGCACCAGGGCAAACACGAGGTGCTCGTCTACGACTACACGGACAGCGCGGTCCCGGTGCTGGCGCGCATGGCCGCGAAGCGCTGGGCCGGCTACCGGGCGCTCGGCTACGTCATCGCGCAACCTGGCGCATAGTCCGCTCGCACCGGCACGACATCCACCTCGACCTGTCCGGCTCCGCACGGCGCAACGGCGAAGGCCAAATTCGCCGCACTGTGCAACCGGGAAGGCAAACCGCGAATGCAGTCGCCAGAGATCAACCCACTGATCTCGGCCACAATCCAGTGCAACGGCCAAGGTGAAGCGACACCGGAGCTAGGAAACCAGGAGCAGGGACGCGTTCTTTGGCAGCAGCGCGTCCCTGTAGGCCTGACCCAGACTCGTGACGCCAGCATCGAAGTAGACCTGGAGCCGGATCGGGCCGCTATGGCGGCGGGACGGAGCTTTTCCTTGTCGCACAGCCGGCGCAGCTTGGCCGCGTCGATGGTGGATTTGCGGCCCTTGTAGATGCCCTTCCTCTTCGCGGCCTTGATCCCCTCCAGCTGCCGCTTGCGGTGCAGGCTGGTCTCGAACTCGGCGAACACGCCCAGCATGTCCAGGAACGCACTTTCCCGGCGATCCTCGTCATCGCGGTCGGGACCCTGCCGCTGTTCGTGCAGGTCATGCGCGCCGTGACGCTGGGGTGGCGGGCCACGAAGCTCGGCGTCGCGGTCGGGCGGCTTCTGCCCGGCAACCTCGGGCGGGTCGGGGGCGACCTCCTCGTGCGCGACCGCTCTGTCTTTGCGTGCGACGACGGCGCCATGCGGCAGCTACGCCGTGACCTCATGGGGTTCGTGTTCCAGAACCCGATGCAGGCGCTCGATCCGACGATGCGGGTCGAGCGCCTGCTCAAACTGTCGGCGGCCGGGCCGTAGAGCCGCGGTCAGATCCGGGAGTAACTCGCGCGGGCCAGCCTCGGGGACCCGGACCGGGTCGCCCGGAGCTACCGCACGGGCTGTCCGGCGGAATGGCGCAGCGCGTCGTCATCGCGACCGCCATCGCGAGGCGGCCGGCCCTCCTGGTCGCCGACGAACCGACGGCGTCGCTGGACGCCATCGTCCGTGACCAGGCCCACCACCCCAAAACCCGATAAGAGCATTCCGGGTAATCGAGCGTATCGAGGCTACTCGCGGCGATGGACGTGATTGTGCCTCCGGTGCCGATGACTGCGATCTTGCGGCTGGTCATTGCACATTCGGTTCTATAACGCACCCCTATGCAGGGCGTTGGTGCATAAAAGCGCCGGAAAGGCTGTATATTCAATGGTTTAGTTCAAGTGAGCAAGTTGGAAATACATGTAATTTTTAATGGGATATCGATTTAAGCACCAATGCCATTGGCGACGGGTTGCGCTCACGCACGGACCGGCGTCACGCGACCGAGGTGGCCGTAGCCATCCGCGCACTCAACCGCATGCTGGACCTTGGACGCCCGAACTACGTGCGCATCGACTGACGCCACTCGGGGATTGGAGTCATTGCGTCCGCCTTGCCGATCCGGGCAACACGCTCGCGGCAACATCGTTTGCCCAGGCTCTCATGATCCGGCGACGCCGCGGGGGATGGCGGTGATCCTGCAACGGGGCAGTCTACGAGATCGGTAGCTCCCGCCATGACTCCCTCGGCAACCCCATGCGGCCTCAGCAGCGGCCGCTCTGGTCAGAAAGGCATAACCGGCTGCAGCAGGCGGGCCAGCCAGCCCGTGAACCGTAGGCGCCTGCTCGTCGCCATGATGCAGACGCAGTCTCCCGGCGGGTCCGCCACCACCAAGTGGTCGTGGTCGGTGCCGTGCTGCTCCGCCTCCTCATCACCCACCTCGCCCACATCGCCCACGAGGTACTGGCCGCTCCCGTCGTGGAACGCGCCTTCCAGCACGCAGGTCAACTCCAACCCGCGATGCGTGTGCTGCGGCAGTGCCACGTTCGGATGCACGCGGATGAAGTGCAGCGTACCGCGCTCGTCGCTTAAGAGGGTGGCGTGCCGAATCCCAGGCGCCAGCCAGCGCAGCCTCCCCGGCCGAAGATCCCAGAGCACCTGCGGCAAAACCACGTCGCCCACTCGCGGCGGCAGACGACGACTTTCCGCTGCAGCCAGACGTGCGGGTCGATGGCCACGGGAAGTGGCCTCTGCCGCTTCCGACTGAGCTAGGCAGAGTTGCAGCGCGTCCGGCTGCAGTGCCGTAGGCGCTAGGCCATCCAGCAGAAGGCCGCCGACCCGCTCGGCGGTGCAGATCTTGCTGTGGCAGTCCGCGCATTGCATCGCGTGAGTCGCCACGACGAGTCGATGCGCGGTCCCAAGGCTGCCCGAAGCATGGGCAAGCAATGTCGCTTCGCTCGGATGTTGTCGCGGCGCTTTGTCCGCAGTATTCATAGTACCTCGGTTAAAGCTTCACGTAGCCGGATTAAAGTCCGCCGCAGGTGCGACTTGACCGTGCCTAAGGGCATATTACGTTCTCGCGCGAGTTCTAGATGCGACTTCTCTTCGAAAAACGACGCCCTCAGCAAATCGGCCTGCGCTTCGGGCAGACTTTCCAGCGCTTGACGTAACCGGGACTCGATCTCGGTGGAGGCA